>NZ_JBSQBN010000248.1:0-1258 GCF_053850585.1 Shewanella sp. A22 | reverse complement strand
TTTCTCAGCTGTTGACGCGCTTTGGAGGTTAAGTTTTTTGCCTGTTTTTCTATCCCGTAAAGTTTGGCTATGTAACTGAGCGCTTTTTCGGCTTTACCTGCTTTTTTTGAAGGCGATGCTTTTTGAGCATCGGTAAATTTCCTTCTCGCATGTGCCATACAAGCGGCTTGAGTGACCTGTTCAAGCGTATTGTAAGCACTGTAGCCATCAGTCAGGAGGTAGCCTGAGTATCCCGTTAGAAAATCCTTTACACAGGCAGCGGCACGACTCGGTTGATAGTCGTAAATAACCGCTGGGTTTTCTGCAAATTCACCACTGCGATAAACCCACATGTACGATTTAGTTTCGGCTTTTCTGTCTTCTTCTCGAAGGACTTGCACCGTTGTTTCATCGGCACAAATCAGCTTTTCATTCAGGAGTTTTGCTTTCATTGCATCGATAATAATTTGGACTTTATCACCTAGTTGTACACACCAATTTGCTAGCGTGCCTCTGCTGATATCAATACCTGAGCGATTTAACATATCAACCTGGCGATAGAGTGGTAATGCATCAACATATTTAGCCGTGACGATTGCCGCAAACGTTTCAGCACTGCCCATGCTTTTAGGCAACATACTCGCAGGCTTAGGGGCGGTAATGACTTTATTGCTGACTTGTGTTTTTTCACATTGACGACACGTGTATTTGGTGCGCTCATGACGGATAACGCTGACTTTCTGTGGAATGATTTTGAGCTCTTCGCTGACTTCTTTACCGCATTCATGAAGGGGTGCTTGGCAACATTCACAACAAGGGGCGCTGAGTTCGTGCTGATAAACTTCACGCTCAAGCGCTTCAGGTAACGGTTTTCTGCCTGTTTTAGCCTTGGTCTTGTTTACTTTTGGCAACGCATGTTGCTGCTCAGCTTCGTTAAACGTGCCTTTGGCTACCTTTTCACTTTGTGATGAAAAGCGTTTTGACTTGCTGAGATTGAGTTGTTCAACCAGTAGTTGAACTGTCGTTTTAAGCTCAGCAATTTCTTCTGCTTGTGCACGCTCTTTTGCTTGCAGTTGCAGCAACATGGCTTTGAGTTGTGCTACGTCATCAGGTAGGTCAGTCAAGGTCGCTCGGGTCTTAAAAGGTTTTTAATATCCTTAGTGTGACAGCGAAAAATGATCGTTCAAGTAGAAATTTGCGATCAACATTCGCCGTCATACTTCAAGTCCTAATATTGGTCGATGCGCCTTAGGATTATCTAATGTTAATCCCGATAATA
>NZ_JBSQBN010000247.1:0-1291 GCF_053850585.1 Shewanella sp. A22 | reverse complement strand
CTCCGTGAAGTCGGAATCGCTAGTAATCGTAGATCAGAATGCTACGGTGAATACGTTCCCGGGCCTTGTACACACCGCCCGTCACACCATGGGAGTGGGCTGCAAAAGAAGTGGGTAGTTTAACCTTAGGGAGAACGCTCACCACTTTGTGGTTCATGACTGGGGTGAAGTCGTAACAAGGTAGCCCTAGGGGAACCTGGGGCTGGATCACCTCCTTACCTATACGACTAACTCAATACCTAAAAGTGCAGCGATGCATGTGAGTGTTCACACAGATTACTTGATAGAAGAAAGAGAAAGATATCGGAAGGTATTTTTGAGGATTTTGATTCTTATTAAGAATTAAAAAACCAAAAAGAACGGGTCTGTAGCTCAGCTGGTTAGAGCGCACCCCTGATAAGGGTGAGGTCGGTGGTTCAAGTCCACTCTGACCCACCAAATCTTCTTTAACTCTGCGTTGATTTATACCTCGTTTAGCAAGCTAAACGTCGGCATAAACCGCCTTGATTTAAATCGATTTGGCTTCGCCAATCTTCGTGATTGGATACTGGATATTAATCTCAACTGCATGTAAATGGGGCTATAGCTCAGCTGGGAGAGCGCCTGCCTTGCACGCAGGAGGTCTGCGGTTCGATCCCGCATAGCTCCACCATTTACTTGTTGGTTCAATTAGTTTGATCAACACGCTATAAAAGCGGTTCGATCCCACTCATATTGCTCCACCATTTAGATTTATCATAATGATAAGTATATGCATAGGTTAGAGATGCCAAAGATAAATGAAATTTTATCTTTGGCTTTTTTAAGCCCGCTCTTTAACAATTTGGAAAGCTGATAGTACTAACTAAAAGGCGCATTGATGACGATTCGTTGTTATTGATGTGATTAGGTTAGTGCGAAAAACGTTAATGCGAAAGCATTAACACTTGAGTTCTCAAAACACTGTTTAAGTGTCTTGACTATTCTAAAAACTAAGGCGAGTCCACTTCCTACCCTGGAGGTGAGACAAGTAAAAACCAGCTGGTCATAATACGACCCTGTTTTTCTTATCATTTGTATATTCAAAAGGTAAGCGCAGTTAATCGAAACGGTGTCTAAGCCGTGAAGCGAATGAGGAAGGAGTGTAGCAGCGCTACATGACTGACAAATGAAGTTCACAATAACGACAGCGTGATGAGTAACAAGCGAAAAAAGAAAGACTCATTTGGGTTGTATGGTTAAGTGACCAAGCGTATACGGTGGATGCCTTGGCAGTCAGAGGCGATGAAGGACGTAATAACTTGCGAAAAGC
>NZ_JBSQBN010000025.1:0-41981 GCF_053850585.1 Shewanella sp. A22 | reverse complement strand
CAGATGCTGGAGGTAGAGTAACGCAGGAGCTTGTTACCGAGGATCACTATTCGCTTCAATCATCTGCCTTGCCTACAGCACGTTGAACTCCCGCTGAAAGATCACATATTTAATAGGATTGGTATTACTTAGTACTTGAGAAATTGGTATAAAAAAACCTCGTTAATAGAACGAGGTTTTTATTTCATCACGTTAACGCATTACTTTTTAGGGTAAGGATGCGCAACACCTTTATGACAATCAACACAAGTCTTTCTTTTTTCTGGTCCTTTCTTGAAATTCATTGTGTGCATTCTTACAGCCATTTTCTTCATCGTATCTGGTTGGTTTTCATAGATACGAGTATGGCAATGCTGACAGTTAGCTGAATCATTACTGCGGAAGTATTTTAAGGCCAGGTCCGCTTGTTCTTTACGGTTTTCATCTAACCATTCTTGAGTCATAAAACCATCAATGGTCATTAAACCAATCAAGTCTTTAGACACAATGATTTTTTTCACTAAATAATCAAATGGACCATGTGGTAAGTGACAGTCTTGACATTGCACTGTAATACCGGCTTTACCACCACCATGAGCCGACGCCATCACTTCATCTCTTAGCGAATGGTCACGGTGACATGTCATACAAAAAGCATCACTACTTGTTGCATGTAAAGTTTGTTGTGTTGCGAAATAACCTACGACACCCACAATTACACCAACCACAATAAGGGCAATAATCGAGTACTTCGCGCTTGGTTTAAATAGTGCACGCCAGTTCATTGTTCAATCTCCGTAATAGCAAAAATGGAATTTCTAATTATTTATATGCGTAGTTTAGGATTATTAGGAATAAGAAAATTGATTTTGTCGTTGTTTTGAGAATTAAATATCTAAAATATGTTAAAAATGCGAGCCAGATCTCGACTTTTGCATGTGCCACGACAGATACACTTCGATTAAAGTACTGGATACACTCATTACACCTGTGAATATTTACAATCTATCGCTCCCCACACTAAAGTAAGAGTAATAGTCCTAAATTAATTTAAATGGAATGTGCATCACACGTTAGTTATTATAAAAGTATTATCATTATTTTTAAGTAAATGCATATAATGTATTGTAACTTGAAAGATGTTCGCTACAGAAAAGGTCTGTTAAGCTAGCACCGAATAAATGACTTGGTTAAGGGTAAATGAGAGTAAAACTGTCAAAGTATTGGATTATCGCAATCACTTTGTTCGCACTAGTCGGACAGGGATTGATGACTAATGACAGTTTGATGGTGCCTATGTCCCATGCAGAAATGACCCCGCAGACAATATCCACAAATAACGACAGCCATCACCAAACAGCCATGTCACACCAATCGATGAAAAATTGCCACGATAATATGCCAAATATTATCAGCGATGTAGATGAGGCCATAACCGCATCATTACCGCAATCGAGCTGTTGTAATGGCTCAGGCTTTTGTAGTCTGGATTGTAACCACTGCTTAACTATTTCGTTTACCGCTAACCTTATTGATGTTCAATTGCCGATAACCCATATTCCAGTTTATTCGGCACCAACCACTATGATTGCCAATCATATTTCAATCGCGTTTCCTCCAGCTTTCCGACCTCCTATCGCTTAATTCAATTGACCATGCTTGTGCCTTGGGCACATCTAATATTATTGTTTTTTAGTATTTATCATCATGGTGAACATGATGGATATTGAGGTTATTATGAAAAAACTTCCACTTTTTAGTGCATTATTTAGCGTATTTATTGGCGTAATTCTACCTGTAAGTCTAACTTCATCTAGTGTTTATGCGGCAGAACATGATCATGCCCAGCATCAACCACAAACGGGTAAAACCTATATTTGCCCAATGCACCCAGAAGTAAGCAGTGATACAGAAGGGCGCTGCCCAATCTGTAATATGTTTCTTGTCGTCAAAGATGAGCATAAAGATCCCACCACTAAACATCCAATGGCTAATATGCAAAGTGCTATTCCGGTTGAAAAAAGTGTAGCTGACAAAAATAAGATAAATTGATTATTTTTGAGCATTAGCCCATTCAATATTATTGTATTTTTAGTGTTTATCATCATGGCAATCGTCAGTATTGTCATGATGAATATCGAGGTTCTCATGAAGAAGTTTCCACTTTCCAATGTGCTTTTAGGCGCGTTTGTTGGAGTCATATTCCCCGCAGCTATCGTACCAGCAGCTTATGGGGCAGATCACGATCACGCCCAGCATCTGATGCAAACCAGTAAAACCTACACTTGCCCAATGCATCCTGAGGTGATGAGTGATAAAGAGGGCACTTGTCCTATTTGCAATATGTTTTTAGTTGTCAAAGATCAACCAAAAGAACCCACAGCAGACAATACCCACCATCCAATGGCTAGCATAAAAAGCGTAACGCCAGTAGATAAAAGCCTAGCAGACAAGACAGCGAGTCAACCTAAGTCCGCTTTTCGTTCGACAGCACATAGTAGCGACAGCACCAATGTAAAATATGTTTGTCCAATGCATCCCAATGTTATATCTGATGCTCCTGGCACCTGCCCAATCTGCGGGATGAATCTTGAAAAAGTCACAACGACCATGACACACCAAGACATTGCCATCGGTGCATCTGGTGACACTCAAAACCCCATGACTAACATGCAAAGTGCGATTCCAATCAAAAAAAGCCAAGCAGATAAGGTATTTAATCAGCCTAAATCCACATTAGTCCCCACTGCAAATCAAAACGATAGCACTAATGTAAAATATGTCTGCCCAATGCATCCACACGTGGTGTCCGATGCTCCTGGGACATGCCCTATTTGCGGGATGAACCTTGAAAAAGTCACCGTTACCGATGCAAGCCAAGAAATTGTTGTCGGTGTGTCTGGCGGCATGCAACAAGCATTGGGTATGCGTAGTCATGTCGTTGAAAAAACCAGTTTGTCACGCCAAGTCAATACCATCGGCACGGTGCAATATAATGAAAATGCAATTGGCCATGTCCATACTCGTGCAACCGGATGGATAGAGACACTTACGGTACATAACGTAGGCCAACAAATAAAAAAGGGCCAACTTTTATACGAGCTTTACTCGCCGGAACTCGTCAATGCTCAAGATGACTATTCACAAGCTAAAGATTACCTTAAACAAGATAAAAAACGCGGTAGCAGCTTATTACGTAAAGCTCGTAAACGCTTGGAGTTGCTTGGCGTCGATGCCTCTGTTATTAATCACTTAGAAAAAACCGGTGAAACCATTTTTAAAGTGCCTTTTTATGCACCACAAGATGGCTTTATCAGTAAGTTAACGGTTCGTCATGGTATGTATATCCAGCCTGGAGATACCTTGTTTGAAATCGTCAACTTAGACAGCGTATGGGTCATTGCAGATGTTTTTGAAAACGAACAAAGTTGGCTACAACAAGGTCGTAAAGTCACTGTTAGCGCTGCAGCACAAGGGCTGTTTGATATTGACTCAAAAATTGACTATATCTACCCAGAATTAGACCCTGTCACCCGAACAATGCGGGTGCGGATAAAGCTGAACAATCTCAAAGATAAGCTTAGGCCAGGCAGTTTAGTTGATGTGACCTTATTTGGTCATCCGAAAGACAATGTCCTCACCATACCGACAGAAGCACTGATCCTGACCGGACGGGAAAACCGCGTGGTGGTACAACGCAGTGATACCAGTTTTGCATCCGTACCGGTAAAAATAGGCATGATGACAGGCGGTAAAGCGGAAATTTTAGAAGGACTGAACGAGCATGACAAAGTGGTTATTTCAGGGCAGTTCTTACTAGACTCAGAAGCCAGTATTCAAGGCAGTTTACAGCGCTTAAGCAATGCCTCAAACGCGACAACAACCAATGCTCACCAGCACTAAAGGAGCACGGCAATGTTAGCAAAAATTATCAGTGCTGCAATAAAACAACGTGTCATGGTGTTGATATTCACGGCTGTTATCGCGTTAGTAGGTTATCAAGCCATGCGCATGACCCCACTGGATGCACTACCTGATTTATCAGACGTACAAGTTATTGTAAAAACCTCTTACCCAGGCCAAGCACCACAATTAGTTGAAGATCAAATCACCTATCCATTGTCATCGGCCATGCTTGCCGTACCGGGAGCCAAAACAGTACGTGGCTTTTCAATGTTTGGTGACTCGTTTGTGTATGTCATATTTGAAGATGGCACCGACATCTACTGGGCACGTTCGCGCGTGCTTGAATATTTATCGCAAACCCAAGATCAACTGCCAACCGGAGTTACACCCAGTATTGGCCCAGATGCGTCTGGAGTGGGTTGGATTTTCCAATATGCCTTAGTCGATCGCAGCGGACAGTATGATTTAGCCCAACTGCGTTCATTACAAGATTGGTTTTTAAAACTTGAATTACAAAGTGTTGCCGGAGTATCCGAAGTTGCCACTGTTGGCGGCATGGAACAAACATATCAAGTGGTCGTCGACCCACATAAGCTAGCACTGTATAAAATCGACTTAATGACCATTAAAAACGCCTTAGACAACGCCAATAGCTCGACTGGCGGCTCAGTGATTGAAATGGCCGAAGCCGAGTACATGATCACCTCAAGTGGTTATCGCCAAACCATTGCCGACTTTGCAGAAATACCATTGGGCATTTTATCTGAAACGGGTACGCCAGTATTAATGAAAGACGTTGCCCAACTAAGAACCGGTCCTGCGGCGCGTCGTGGTATTGCCGAACTCGATGGTAAAGGCGAAGTTGTCGGCGGTATTGTGGTGATGCGCTATGGTGAAAATGCCCTTGAAACCATTAATAATGTTAAACAAAAACTCCAAGAAATCAGTAATGGATTACCTGATGGGGTCGAATTAGTCACCACTTATGATCGCTCAGAGTTAATCTTACGCTCAGTCGATAATCTTAAGCATAAAGTGCTAGAAGAAATGCTAGTTGTCGGGCTTATTTGCCTACTCTTTTTACTGCATGCACGCTCAACGTTAGTCGCGATAATTACCTTACCGATTTCTATTTTAGTCAGTTTCATCGCCATGAACATCATTGGTGTCAATGCCAATATCATGAGCTTAGGCGGCATTGCCATTGCCATTGGCGCGGTGGTAGATGCGTCAATTGTTATGGTCGAAAATACCCATAAACATTTGGAGCATTATCGCCAAAAACACGGCAAAGCTCCTGAGGGAGATGACCATTGGCAACTTGTTAAAGAAGCCTCTATTGAAGTTGGCCCAGCATTATTCTTCAGCTTATTGATTATCACCCTAAGCTTTACGCCAGTATTTGCCCTTGAAGCGCAAGAAGGACGTTTATTCCACCCGCTAGCCTTTACCAAAACCTTCGCTATGGCGGCATCTGCTATTTTAGCTATCACTTTAATTCCGGTGTTAATGGGTTATTTTGTGCGAGGAAAAATCCCTGATGAGCGTAAAAACCCCATTAGCCGAATATTAATTGCCATATATCAACCATTGTTAAAATGGGTACTGCATTTTCCTAAAATAACCATCGGATTAGCCATTATTGTGCTATTCAGTGCTTACTACCCATTAAGCCAAATGGGCTCGGAGTTCATGCCCACCTTAGAAGAAGGTGACCTACTTTATATGCCCACCACGCTACCCAGTGTCAGTGCTGGCAAAGCAGCAGAGATATTGCAGCAAACAGACCGGCTGATAAAAACAGTCCCCGAAGTTAAACGCGTGTTTGGCAAAGTGGGCCGAGCCATGACAGCAACAGACCCCGCTCCGCTAACGATGCTAGAAACCACCATCATGCTCAAACCGCCTGGCGAATGGCGCGCCGGCGTAACCTTAGAAAGTATTATTGCAGAACTGCAAAGAACCGTGCGTATTCCAGGGATGACCAATGCTTGGGTGCAGCCGATTAAAACCCGTATAGATATGCTATCTACCGGAGTGAGAACGCCTGTCGGCATAAAAATATCGGGTGCGAATGTTGAAGAACTACAACGTATAGGTGCTGAAATAGAAGCTGTAGTAAGCCAGTTACCGGGTACTGAATCAGCATTTTCACAACGCAGTAGCGGCGGCCGCTATATTGATATCACGCCAGATCTTAAAAATGCCGCACGTTATGGCATGACCTTAAAAGACATCCAAGATGTGGTAAAAATTGCCATTGGTGGTATGACAATAGGTGAGTCTATTCAAGGTCAAGAACGCTATCCCATCAACATTCGTTACCCGCGTGAGCTACGTGACAACATTGAGAAGCTCAGAAATTTACCAGTACTGACTAAAACGGGTAAGTACTTACCGTTAAGTTATTTAGCCAAACTGAACATAACCGATGGAGCGCCAATGCTAGCCAGTGAAAACGGTCGCCTTATCTCGTGGGTGTTTGTCGATCTGAAAGATATTTCTATCGGTGAATATATCGTTGCTGCAGAAAAGGCACTTAACCAACAAATTACCCTTCCTCCACGCTACAACTATAGCTTTGCAGGGCAATACGAGTACATGCAACGCGTAGACGCAAAAATGAAAATGGTGATTCCATTAATGATCGCGGTGATTTTTATGTTGCTGATGATGACTTTCAACTCAGTAATACAAGCATCGGTGATCATGTTAAGTTTACCTTTTTCATTGGTGGGTAGCGCATGGCTACTGTATGGACTCGATTTTAATTTTTCAGTTGCTGTATCTGTCGGCATGATTGCCTTAGCTGGGGTCGCCGCTGAGTTTGGCGTAGTGATGCAGGTGTACCTTAATAATAGTATTAAGGCCTATAAAGAAGCCGACAATTACCACAGTAAAACGGATTTAACGGCTGCTTTAGTTGAAGGTGCAGTGATGCGAATTAGACCTAAAGCCATGACAGTCGCCACCATCTTTTTTGGTTTACTGCCAATTATGTGGGGCAGCGGTACGGGTAATGAAGTGATGCAAAAAATTGCCGCGCCTATGGTCGGAGGAATGGTCACAGCGCCACTACTGTCGCTATTTGTTATTCCAGCAATTTACTTGCTGATATATGGCCGTAAACTGCCTAAACATTAATACATTACGAATAACAACATCCCTAAGCTATTTAATAGCTTAGGGATGTTTTCCATCTGGTTGGACAGGGTTACTTAATCTGACCTCGGGACAGGAAATTAATTAGATTTGGTCTTGTTACTAATTAAGTCATTACGCCGATCCGCTTCATCTTGTTTCTTTTTACGACATGTCGCAATATCGTCAGGATGCCCATATTTGTATGGATCACTGACTGAAATTGCCCGAGGGACATGATTACCCATGATTATGTTGTAGGATCCAATAACGCAATAATTGAAAACACCCCACCTTGTGGATCATTGAGCACTGAAAAACAACCCACGCTAGGAATATCGGTTGCTGGCACACAAACAGTAGCCCCCAAGGTTAGTGCTTTAGCTACTGAAACATCACAGTCATCAACGGCAAAATAATTCATCCAGTGGGCAGGAGTATCACCCCACTCTGCAGTCATTGCCATCAGTCCGCCAATGGCTTGTTCACCCACATACCATTCGATGTATTCAAAATCAGCCACATCATTAACCTTAGTTTGGTAACCCAATACTCGGTTATAAAACTGTTTCGCAGCAGCGGTATCACGGCAAGCAAGCTCAACCCAACATAGGGTGTTTGGTTCTTGTGCTCGCTTAATGCCAATGTGGTCTTGGCCTTGCCATAATGCAAATCGACAGCCTTCTGGATCTGTGCATAGTGCCATTCGGCCAGCATCTCCAACAGAATGAGGCCCTGCAATAATCTCACCACCTGCTTGAGTCACAGCCTGAGAGGCAGCATCAACATCATCGACCGCAAAATAAATTGTCCAATGAGTAGGTAATGCCTCCATTTCTGACGGCATTGGGTAGATAGCCGCAATGTCATCACCATCGATTTGCAGCATTGTATAATGTCCTTCAGGCATGGGCATATCATCTGCTCCCCAGCCAAATAGCGCCTGATAAAATGCTTTACCTGCCGCCCAATCATGAGTTGCTAATTCAATCCAGCAAGGCTGCCCTTGTTGATACTGTTGTACCTGCATTATCCTAATCCTTCATAAAAATAGTTGCCTTGATATAGCCAACATGAAACTTGTCTCATAAGTTAAGTCGATATCAGCAGAAAAGCAAAAAGCCTTCAAACGAAGGCTTTTTGGCTAAAAAGTTGTTTCACTGGAAATTGTTGCGTTTATTTAAACACTGGCAATATATCGGCCATGGCCAGCAAATGACACGTGGCAGTGATAACCCCAAACAACACCACAATAGCAATTAGCGGAGTTCCACCAGGTACTTTAAATCCCTGTGAGTCTGGATATTGTTGTCTTACTTTGTAGGCTAATAACGCTGGCACAATAACAGCCCAAATAGTGGCAGCTAGCGCAGCAAAACCAATCGCTAAAATAAATCCATTTGGAAATAACAAACCAAGGATTGTTGGCGGTACAAACGTTACCGCGGCCGTTTTAATTCGCCCTGATCGCGAGTCATCAAAACCAAATAAATCAGCAAGGTAATCAAACAAGCCTAATGTCACCCCTAAAAATGATGAGGCCACCGCAAGGTTGGCAAATAATGTCAACATACTATCAAGCCATTGACTGGTGATCACACTAGATAACGCGGCAACTAATACACCTATATTGCCACCTTGGGCAATTATGTCGGCAAACTGACTTCGCTGAATATTACCCATGGTCGCGACTAGCCAACACACATAGATAACCAACGCGATAGTGGTTCCAGTAATAATCGCTTTAACGATTGTTCTGGCATCTTTACCATAATATTTGACTAAACTTGGCACATTGCCGTGGTAACCAAAACTAGCCAGTCCAAATGGGATGGCGGCAAGCAAATAAGGTAGGTAACGCGATTCACCATCAGGCGACACAAGCTTTAATGTATCAATGTCGATTAATAAGTTACCAATGGCCAAAAAGAAAGTAATCACCATGCCGCCAAGCATGATTGTGGTAATACGATCGACCGCCTTAGTACTAATCAATACTACGAGTGCTAAAACTACCGCAAACACTAATCCGGCTATGCTCTGGGGTAAGCTTACGCCCAAAGCAGATAAACTGTGATTCACTATTGAACCACCGCCACTGATATAAGCGTAGGTTAAAATATACAGCACAAAAGCAATCGATACGCCATTGATCACCCGCCAGAATTGACCAAGTGTCACCCGCGTTAAGGTGTCAAAACTGTCTCCCGGTTCAAAATGCAAATTGGCTTCTAATAACAATAAACCCGACATTAGCATGCAAAACCAAACACCCAGCAACATGGCAATAGAATAACCAAACCACATACCGGCCCCAACCACGGGTAACGAAAACATCCCGGCACCCACTGTGGTACCAGCAATGATCATCGCCCCACCTAATACAGACTTACCGTGAGTTCGATGCTTAGCCGCATTCATATGATTAGCCATTATTGTCCGTGCTCCGCTTCCACACTATCAACAATAGTTTGTCTAACTGATGAGCTCAGTAATTTATTAGCATTATCTCGAATTCTGATCACTTCAGCACGATGCTCGTCACTGCATAAATAACCTAACTCTTTGAGTTTTACACTCAAGGTGTTGTACAGCTTTTTGTCATAAAACTCTGGTGCCGTAATCCCATGCAGTGCACCTAATCGCTGTGCTAACAAATGGCTATCTCTTTCCAGCTCCGAACGTTCAATATCGGGTTTTATCGCTAGTAAATTGAAGATAATGGCATAGCGCTGCAAGGTTTCATTGATGGTTTCGGCTAGCAATAACATTTGCGTAATATGGCGAGGAGTGACTGTAAATTGATCTTTACCTGTCAATAAACCTTGTTCAACCATAAAATCTAATATGCTATCAACATGACTAGGCACATCATCAATAGCCATAAATAGCTCCGCTTTTAGTAATGGATAAAAATCCAATACAATGGCATGAATTCGTTCACGGTCGCACACGTCGTAATGCACTAAACAACTGGCAACTAATGATGGTAGCGCCATTAAATGAATAATATTATTACGGTAATAGCTCATGGTTATGGCTATTTTCTCATCAACTGAAATGATCTCACCAATAGGATCTTTGGTGCTAACAAACTTATCTAACGACAAACAATGATCAACAATTGATTTGCCATCACCCTCTGCAACAGATGTGTAATCGGTATAAGGCACGGTCTTAAGCAGGGCTAAATATAAATCAAGCTGACGCTCTAATTGGCTTCTCTCTAGCGCATTTTGTTCTGATGCCAATAACACTAAACTGGTCAATGCCACCGAGCTTGCTGCAGCTGCACCATTAATGTTTGTCATGACACGGTTAGCCAACAAATTAACTGATGGTGTAAACCACGACGGTTTTTGATCTGGGTCTTTAGCTAACTCGTCACGCCACGCTGGAGCTTGCTGATTTAAAAAATGTTGTAGGTTAATTGGCTCGCCAAAGTTCACATAACCTTGGCCAAAATTACCTAACTTACGAATGGCCCCAAACACCTGCCACACTGACTCTTTTTTCTTTTTCTTACCACTTAATTCTTTATGATACGTTGCCACTTCCATCACATGGTCATAACCTAAATACACTGGCACTAAGGTCACTGGGCGCTCTATTCCACGTAAAACACAGTTAATTGTCATCGCCAACATGCCCGTCTTAGGCGCGAGCAAACGTCCGGTACGCGAACGGCCACCTTCTGTGAAATACTCAACCGAATAGCCTTTAGCAAATAACTGGTCTAAATATTCACGAAAAACTGCGGTATAGAGTTTATTGCCATTAAAACTGCGGCGAATAAAGAATGCCCCGCCACGGCGGAACATTGGGCCTGCAGGCCAAAAGTTAAGGTTAATACCTGCTGCAATATGCGGTGGTACCATTCCCTGATAATACAAAATATACGACAACAACAGATAGTCCATATGACTACGATGACAAGGCACATAAACAATTTCGTGACCATCATGGTGTAACTGCCTAACCTGCTCAGCACCTCTAATATTGATGCCACTGTATAATTTATTCCATAGCCAAGTCAGAAAACGTTCTGCTATGCGCACTAAGCTATCGGAATAATCAGCCGCAATTTCATCGAGGTATTCAATGGCGGTTTCACGTGCTTTTTCGACCGACACTTTTTTGTTTACGGACTCTTCTTCAATAGCTTTCTTAATTGACTCTGATTTTAATAGAGAGGCAAATAAAACGTGTCGATTAGGTAATTGTGGCCCCGTCATTACTTTACGTTGGCGACGAAAATGCACTCGAGCGACTCGGGTTAATTTATGAGCGATTCGTTTGTCTGTTCCGTGCTCATCAGCCATATAACGAAGCGATAATGCATTAGAAAACTGTACAAAATTATGCCTTCCCAGAAATAAAATCATTAACCATTTACGTAACCATGTTGGATTTTCTCTTTCGAATACAGCTGCTTTCATGCTGTCGTCTTCTTTACCAGGAGTGCGTCCCCAATAAAGGCAAACAGGAACCAACTGAATATCTAATTCGGCGTTTTCACTATGAAGAGACAACAAACTAGTAAAGTAATTAAGAAATTTTTCGCCACTTTCACGTTTACCAAAGAGAGGTTTGCGCCCCTCTAGGCACACAACTCTAGGCACCCTTAAACCATCAAGCTGTAATGGTTCATAAGGACTGGGCATACCAAAACCCTCTGTAATTTCGCTTAAAGCAGCGATATCACTGATAGATTCCGTTTTCATTAAATAAACCAAAGGTTTGGCTGGATCTATATTGAGGTCATCAAAAGGATCGTGGGGAACCACAATGGTCTGCACCATCCATTTTTGAATCCATTTTAATGCTCGTAAAAATATTGAATTTGGTTTTGACATGGTTATTTTCGCAACATAAGCCACTGTAATATTGTCGCATAGGATACCAGAAACCACCCCGCTTACACTATCTGGCTTATTTATCTTTACTTTCTGGATTTTTCCAGAAGAAATAACATAAAGAATAAATAACAAATATAGATATATAACAATAGTTTACACAAACCCAAACAAGCTACGCACAAAAAATAGCTGGTTAATACTTGCACGAACAAAAACACTGTATATAATGACAGCCACTGTATAAAAAGACAGGAATCATCATGAGACCGTTAACGCCGCGCCAAGCAGAAATTTTAGACTTAATTAAAAACAATATCGCCGAAACAGGTATGCCACCCACTCGAGCTGAAATTGCAAATCGTCTTGGCTTTAAAAGTGCTAATGCCGCCGAAGAGCATTTAAAAGCATTGGCCAAAAAAGGCTTTATCGAGATCATGCCTGGTACATCAAGGGGGATTCGCCTACCTCATGAAGAACAGATTGAAACCGGTTTGCCACTTATTGGTCAAGTCGCTGCTGGAGAGCCTATTTTAGCTCAGGAGCACGTTGAACAATACTACCAAGTCGACCCAAGTATGTTTAAACCTGCCGCAGATTTTCTGTTACGGGTTCGTGGCGACAGCATGAAAAATATCGGTATTTTAGAAGGCGACTTACTCGCTGTGCATAAAATGCAGCAGGCACGTAATGGTCAGGTTGTCGTGGCACGGGTTGATGATGACGTCACTGTTAAACGATTTGAACAAAAAGGTAATATGATTTTTCTGCATGCCGAAAATGAGGATTACAACCCAATAAAAGTTGATTTAAGTTGCCAAAGCCTAACAATTGAAGGGCTTGCAGTTGGCGTTATCCGTAATGGAGATTGGTTATGAACAAACTAATAGGCACCGCGCCGCGCCACCCAGGCTTATGGGTAGATTTAACACAAACAGAATTGCATGGCAGCCAAACCATTCAAACATTACAAACGGTCACTCAAGGTGAAAAAGAACTCAGTCAATTGTGTAGCCAGCTAGCAATATTAAGCCAGCAAGGACGATGGATAGTATTAATTAGCCCGCCTCATATTGGCTATAAACATATGCTAGCAAGTGCAGGAGTGAGAATGGATCGCATTTTACTGGTGCACACCAAAGATGAAGTCGAAACATTATGGGCCATGGAAAAAGCACTCATAAGTGGTACCTCTAGTGCTGTAGTCACTTGGACAAGCTCACTTGATGCTCGCGATAGCCGCCGTTTAGAAATAGTAGCCAAAAGCGCACGTGCTTTAGGTGTCGTAATTGAAGATGTAAATACTCACTTACCTCAAAAACATCAAATTGTTAACCATGCAGTAACAAATAGAATAAGTAATTTTAGCTCAGTTCACTAAGCACGAACCCTTAATTACCAAGCCCTGCATTGAATTCAGGGCTTTTTTTTCATCTTTTTTCAGCCAATTAGCCAACAAAGTGATCTTGATCAATATTTAATCTACAAGTAATGTGGTTAACAAGGATGAAACATTTTTGTCTTTAATTGGACGTGTATGACAGAAATTAAGATGACTGTCATACAAATGAGCCAAATAGAAATTGATTAGTTCAGTTGTAGGTACAAGTGTGGAGTACAGCGAACAATAAAACCGTAGACAGTCTGTTTACAACCACCAAGGTACTTTGAAGTCATCAAACTTTTTTCGGGAACCGAAGAGTTTGCATAGAGCAGAGAATTACTGTGTGACTCTTCTTTGTAGTTGCTATTTGCAATTAGCAGAGGAGTAGTCTTGTGAAGCAATGGTTGTATTGTTTATTGGTTGTGTTTATAGCACTTCCGCTTGGGGCAACAGAAATGCCCCTCAACATGACTCAAGGCGTGACAGATATCAGTGGGCAGGTTTATCACCTCCACATGACGATTCTTTATATCTGTTGTGCTATTGGGTTAGTGGTGTTTGGGATCATGATTTATTCAATGATTTACCACCGCAAATCAAAAGGCGCAGTCGCGGCCAATTTCCATGAAAGTACTAAAGTGGAAATTGCTTGGACCATCATTCCTTTTATCATCTTAATAGCAATGGCTATTCCAGCCACCAAAACCTTAATTGCCATGGAAGACCCCAGCGATGCGGACCTCACCATTAAAATTACTGGGTCACAGTGGAAATGGCATTACAGCTATTTTGACAAAGACATTGAGTTTTACAGCTCATTATCTACTCCAAGAGAGCAAATTGAAGGCAGTGAAGCCAAAGGTGAGCATTATCTCCTTGAGGTCGATAAGCCATTAGTTCTACCCATTAACCAAAAAGTCCGTTTTTTGATGACATCCGATGATGTTATCCACTCTTGGTGGGTACCCGCTTTTGCCGTTAAAAAAGATGCTAATCCTGGATTTATTAACGAATCGTGGACCCGTATCGATAAACCCGGTATTTACCGAGGTCAATGTGCAGAATTATGCGGTAAAGACCATGGTTTCATGCCGATTGTGGTACAAGCTTTGTCGGAGGGCGATTTTGAAAATTGGTTGGTTGAGCAAAAACAACTAGCAAGCAATGCAGCTTCAGAGGCGGCGGCATCAATGTCCCAAACCTTGTCTATTGAAGAGCTAAACACACAAGGTGAACAAATCTATATTGCTAGGTGCGCCGCTTGTCACCAACCTAATGGTGCAGGACTACCTGGTGTGTTCCCCTCATTGATTGGCAGCCCTATTATCAAAGGTCCTGTTGAAGGCCACATCGATATCGTCTTAAACGGTAAATCTGGTACTGCAATGCAGGCTTTTGCTAAGCAACTTACCGCCCAAGAAATTGCCGCTGTAATTACCTTTGAGCGTAATGCGTGGGGCAATAATAGTGGTGATGTTGTACAAGCGGCTGATATAGGAAACTTTTTAGGCAGTAACGAGGCAAGCACCGAAGCAAATAAAGCCGTCACCGATGCAGCAAACACTATTGCAACAACGGCAACTGATATTACCGATACCGTCACCGAAAAAGCCACTCAAGCCGTTGAAGCGGTTGCAGAAGTGGTGGCCCCTGAAGATCTGCCCACGTTAACTTTGGAGCAGTTAATGGCTGAAGGTGAGCAAGTTTATGCCACGACTTGTGGCGCATGTCACCAAGCCACTGGCGCAGGTTTGCCAGGTGCTTTCCCTTCACTTATTGGCAGCCCTATTGTTAGCGGACCTGTTAGCGAACATATCGATATCGTTATGCACGGAAAACCAGGTACCGCAATGCAGGCATTTAGTAGTCAACTAAGCCCTCGAAAGATGGCGGCGGTGATTACTTATGAGCGCAATGCGTGGGGAAATAATTCTGGCGAAGCGGTGCAACCAGCCGATGTCGCGAGCCATGGACAGTAGGGGAAAACAATGAGCACTACAACGCACGATACAATTACTACCGCCCATGATGATCATCATCACGGCGCTCCAAAGGGGCTAATGCGCTGGCTACTCACCACTAACCATAAAGATATCGGATCGCTGTATTTATGGTTTAGTTTCATTATGTTTCTTACTGGCGGCGCAATGGCGATGGTCATTCGAGCTGAGTTATTTCAGCCCGGATTACAACTAGTAGAACCTAACTTTTTTAATCAAATGACCACTGTTCATGGTCTCATCATGGTATTTGGTGCCGTAATGCCCGCTTTTACGGGCTTAGCTAACTGGTTAATACCAATGATGATTGGTGCACCAGATATGGCACTGCCGCGGATGAACAACTGGAGTTTTTGGATTTTACCTTTTGCCTTTGCCATGTTACTGGGTTCGTTATTTATGGAAGGCGGCGGACCTAACTTTGGTTGGACATTCTATGCCCCGCTATCAACCACCTACAGCCCTGACAGTACCGCCCTATTTGTTTTCTCCATTCATATCATGGGCATAAGTTCGATAATGGGCGCAATTAACGTCATTGTCACCATTGTAAACTTGCGAGCTCCAGGCATGACATGGATGAAGTTGCCCTTGTTTGTGTGGACTTGGTTAATTACCGCTTTCTTACTGATAGCAGTGATGCCGGTACTCGCGGGAGCGGTCACCATGGTATTAACCGATAAGTTCTTTGGTACCAGCTTTTTTGATGCGGCTGGAGGCGGTGATCCGGTAATGTTCCAGCATATCTTCTGGTTCTTCGGTCATCCAGAAGTTTACATTATGATTTTACCGTCATTTGGTATTATCTCCGCAATAGTGCCAACCTTTAGCCGTAAAAAGCTGTTTGGTTACTCCTCAATGGTTTACGCCACTGCCAGTATTGCCGTGTTGTCATTCTTGGTGTGGGCGCATCACATGTTCACAACAGGGATGCCAGTGTTCGCCGAACTATTCTTCATGTATTGCACCATGTTAATCGCCGTCCCCACGGGGGTAAAAGTATTTAATTGGGTGGCAACCATGTGGCGCGGCTCCATGACATTTGAAACACCAATGCTGTTTGCTGTAGCGTTTATTATTCTGTTTACCATAGGTGGTTTTTCTGGCCTGATGCTGGCAATTACGCCTGCTGATTTCCAATACCACGACACCTATTTTGTCGTGGCTCATTTCCATTATGTGCTCGTCACCGGGGCAATATTTTCCATTATGGCTGCCGCTTATTATTGGTTACCTAAATGGACTGGCCATATGTATGACGAAACCTTGGGGAAATGGCACTTTTGGTGTTCGGTAATATCCGTCAATGTATTGTTTTTTCCCATGCACTTTTTAGGTTTAGCAGGTATGCCACGTAGGATCCCTGACTACGCGGTACAGTTTGCCGATGTTAACCAAATTGTGTCTATTGGAGGTTTTGCATTTGGTTTGTCTCAGCTGATATTTCTCGCCGTTGTGCTCAAATGCATTAAAGGTGGAAAACCTGCTGGAGATAACCCTTGGGGAGCCGCAGAAGGATTAGAATGGTCTATTGCCAGTCCTGCACCATATCACTCGTTTACCACTCCACCGGAGATTAAATGAGATGACACAACCAACAAAATCAAATCGTAAGTTATTAATCATTCTGATTGCTGGGTCAATTGGTATGTTTGGATTTGGTTTTGCGCTGGTACCGCTTTATGACGTGCTTTGCGACACATTGGGGATTAATGGCAAAACCCAAAATAGCGCCAGTAGTTATGAAGCGGTAGTGGTTGATAAAAACCGAACCGTTACCATTGAATTTGTCACTCAAGTTCAATCAGGTATGCCGTGGGAATTTAGCCCTAAGGTTAACCAAATAAGTGTGCATCCAGGTGAACTCACTCACGCGCAATTTCTGGTTAAAAACCTGTCTAAACACGATACCGTAGGCCAAGCAATTCCTTCGGTATCACCTGGACAAGGGGCGGCGTATTTCAATAAAACGGAATGTTTTTGCTTTAATCAACAACCATTAGCTGCAGCGGCAACAGCGGAACTACCATTGATTTTTTACGTGGACCCTGACTTACCAGCGTCCATTAATACATTGACTCTCTCTTATACCCTTTATGACATCACCGACAGACAGGCGATAGCTATAGAGCAAGGAGCAGCAAAATGACAACAAAGTATCAAAATTATTATGTGCCAGCCCAAAGTGCTTGGCCAATAATCGGCGCTATAGGATTATTTTTAATCGCTTTCGGAGCGGGAAATTACGTCCAACAGTTAACCACAGAAAAAACCTCTGGAGGTTACATATTACTTGCGGGTTTTGCCGTAATTATCTTCATGATTTTTGGCTGGTTTAAAACCGTTATTGATGAATCAATGGCAGGATTATACTCTCCGCAAATGGATCGTTCATTTAGGCAAGGAATGAGCTGGTTTATTTTTTCAGAGATTATGTTTTTCGGTGCATTTTTTGGCGCGCTATTTTACGCCCGTATGATTTCAGTGCCTTGGCTTGGTGGCGCATCTAACAATGCCATGACCCATGAAGTGTTATGGCCTGCATTTGAGGCCATGTGGCCATTGGTGAAAACACCCGATGGTACTGCAACCGAAGCCATGCCATGGACTGGTTTGCCGTTAATTAACACCATTATATTGCTAACATCGTCAGTTACTTTGCATTTTGCTCATACAAATCTCGAAAAAGCCAATCGTAAGCCCTTGATAATCTGGCTAGCGTTAACGGTGATTCTGGGGATTGTGTTTCTCTGTTTACAGGTTGAAGAATATAGCCATGCTTACCAAGAAATGGGGTTAACGTTATCTTCTGGTGTCTACGGCAACACCTTCTTTCTGTTGACTGGTTTTCACGGCATGCACGTCACTATTGGTACCCTGTTCTTGATGATTTTATTACTCAGAATTGTGAAGGGTCACTTTACGCCCGATAAGCATTTCGCTTTTCAAGCTGGGAGTTGGTATTGGCACTTCGTTGATGTGGTGTGGTTATGCTTATTCATCTTTGTATATGTATTGTAAATCAACACTAATAAGGTCTGGGGTTAGGTTGAATGTAGCCAAGCCCCAGAGCCACCAGCAATACCATAATAACGACAACAGAAAACAATACTCGCCGGCCTAAAAAACGACTCATTGATTGTTGATGCTGCCCTTTAACCATAATAAATAAGGCTCTAGCTAAGTTAAATAATATGAATACAAGCAACGAGACTAAAACTAACTTAACGATGAAAGGTGTTGTCACAGGCAATCCTTTTTATAGTGTGAGTGTGTCTCGAGTATTATTGGTTATCATTACTTTGGTCGTGTTTAGCTTATTGGTCAAGTTAGGATTATGGCAGCTATCACGAGCAAGCTTTAAACAAGAGTGGCAAAACACCCTACTGGAGCGCCAACAGCAACAAGCACTTAGTTATGAAGCATTGTTGGCAATCGTTAAATCATCTGAAGCATCAACCATCTCTCAGCCAGAAGCGAGACTACTAACGGGCTATCGTCTATCGATTTCAGCCAAACCGGCAAATAACATGATGTTGTTGTTAGACAATCAAGTGTATCAAGGACAAGTGGGGTATTTAGTTTACCAAGTGTTTGAAATCACTCCTGAGCAACCTTGGATAATGGTCGAATTAGGTTTTGTGCCAGCAAGCAAAGATCGCCGCATCTTACCCGAGCTAACACCATTAAAAAATACTTACTACAAATTGGTTGGGCGCATTTATCAGAAACAGCCCAATCCATTAAGTGACCAACTTGATGCAGAGCAGTCAACCAATATTGATACACCAATACGTTTTCAAAATATCAATATCCCCGCACTCACAGATCTGCTTGGTCATGACTTAGCTCCTGTGGTGCTGCAACCCGACAATGTTCCCAATTATCATCTACCTCAACCTTGGGTACCAATTCCATTATCGGCACAAAAGCATCAAGGATATGCCTTGCAATGGTTCACCATGGCAGCGGTATTTTTAGGACTCATGGGCTGGATAGCATTTCGACAGTATCGACGTTAAACCTCGTCGTTAATCATCAACTTAACATAATATTAAAATGATAAAGAGGAGATAGAATGAACTCCCAACCGAAAAAGAGCAATAAAGCATTAATGGTCTTACTACTGGTATTTCTTTTACCAGTGGCCTTAGCCAAATTAGTGTTAAGCCTAGAACTATACAACGGTGGAGCAACTAACAAAGGGGCGTTAATCGCACCAGAAATTAACTATGCCAATTTAGCCATGGAAAACCCAAAACCTCATGCATGGCAAGTATTGTTTTTTCTACCAGAAACCTGCAATGAGCAATGCCAAGAACGGCTGTACATTTTGCACCAGAGCTATATTGCCCTAGGAAAAAATCGGGATCGTGTTACGCCTATTATTTTGGTCAATAGCCACAGTGACACCCAAATACTCAAACAATTAAATATCGCTTTTGACCAAGTAAACACCAATAAAGCACTTGCAGCGCTACTGGCCAATCAACAACTGATCATTGTCGATCCTCTCGGAAGCTTAGTGATGCAGTATGACAACGTGATAGGCCACGACGCTAATATTGCTCAGGGCAAAGCCATGATTGCTGACTTACGCAAAATGCTTAAGTTGTCGAGGGTAGGCTAATGGCAATACAGCGATTAATCAAATTCACCTTAGTGTTTACCTTGGCGGTTATTTTAATGGGCGCCTACACACGCCTGTCTGATGCTGGATTAGGTTGCCCAGACTGGCCGGGTTGTTACGGCCATTTAGCGGTGCCAAGCGCAAGCCATGACTTAGCCAAAATAGAAACTCGTTTCCCTGATGCTCAAATTGAGCCAGAAAAAGCGTGGCTGGAAATGATCCATCGCTATATCGCTGGTACTTTGGGCTTAATGGTTTTAGCGATTTTAATTTTATGCCTAAAACAGCCTCAAGCCCCCAAAAAACTGCCCATTTTTATTGCGGCACTGATTGTGTTTCAAGCTGCACTAGGTATGTGGACTGTCACGATGAAATTAATGCCAATAGTAGTGATGGCGCATCTTATTGGTGGTTTTAGTTTATTTGCCTTATTACTGCTGTTATATCTGCGGCTTAAACCTT
This sequence comes from Shewanella sp. A22, assembly GCF_053850585.1. NCBI lineage: Bacteria > Pseudomonadati > Pseudomonadota > Gammaproteobacteria > Alteromonadales > Shewanellaceae > Shewanella > Shewanella sp. A22. Next base: position 21,623 of record NZ_JBSQBN010000025.1, on the reverse strand, counting down.
TAAGGATCCCCGGAGGTGATGCCTATGCGCGTAAGCTCATTCCGTTAGCATTAGCCAGTTTTGGTGTGTTAGTTATTCAAATCATATTGGGTGGCTGGACCTCATCAAATTACGCCGCGCTTGCCTGTACCGCCCTGCCCATATGTGAAGGTAATTGGGTCGATAACTTACGTTTTGCCGATGCATTTTCACCATTTCAAGGCGACCACCCCAGTTTTGAATTTGGTGTTTTGGACTATGCTACACGAATGACCATCCATGTTAGCCACCGAATTTGGGCGGTTGTCACAGCCATAACCCTAATTATCCTTGCACTAAAATTACGCTTCGCACAATCACATATTATGCGCAACAGTGGTTATTTATTACTGTTTCTCGTCATCGCTCAAGTCGGATTGGGGATTAGCAATGTAGTGATGAATTTACCTTTAGGCATAGCAGTATCACACAATGGAGGCGCAGCCTTGTTGCTGCTTACCTTAGTCTTTATTAATTACGCCCTATGGCGTAAAGCATGAGTGAGGATCGACCATGACAAAACCTCTAACAATGAGTCAGGTTCAACCTAAAATAACCCTGCAATGGCGCGCTTATTTTGAAATGACCAAACCTAAAGTCGTAGCACTTATGCTACTGACTGTATTGGTCGGTATGTGTTTAGCCGTCCCAGGTATAGTGCCACTACAACCTCTGGTTGCTGGGATGGCAGGCATTGCAATGATGGCAGGCGCCGCGGCAGCGTTTAATCACTTAATTGATCGTAAAATCGATGGCTTGATGGCCCGAACTTATAATCGTCCGCTACCTAAAGGCAAAATATCAACCACCAAAGCGACCACATTTGCGGTGTCGCTCGGAGCGCTCGGTTTTGTGGTGTTATATACCTTAGTTAATCCCCTCACGGCTTGGCTGACCTTTGCCAGTTTAATTGGTTATGCCTTGGTGTATACCGCCTACCTTAAGCGGGCGACCTCACAAAATATTGTCATTGGTGGATTAGCCGGTGCGATGCCACCACTGTTAGGCTGGACAGCAATAACTAATGAACTGCATGGTTACGCTCTGTTGCTGGTTATTATTATCTTCACTTGGACCCCTCCTCATTTTTGGGCGTTAGCCATTCATCGCCGTAAAGAATATGCCAAGGTCGATATTCCAATGTTACCGGTTACTCATGGGGTTGAATTTACTAAAACCTGTATTTTGCTTTACACCATCTTATTAGCCATTGCTTGCCTGCTACCCGTTTTAGTCGGTATGTGTGGTCCAATATATTTGGTGGGTTCAACATTATTGAGTTGTGGTTTTATCTATAAGGCGTGGCAGTTAAAATTTCATGACTACCCAGAACTGTCCATGCAAGTATTTAAATTCTCCATTTATCATTTAATGATATTGTTTATTGTCTTATTAGTAGACCATTATTTTTGGGTAAACACTTAAATTAGAAAGGAAAAGATATTGAAAATAATAATAGCGGTGGGGCTAATATTATTAGCCTTGGCGGGAGGCGTCGTTTATCAACAGACGCAGACAGAACCTATGCCACTGGCGACCAGTTATGTATTTGAACAACAGCGCGCATTAGCACCATTTAGATTGGCAGACCAATACGGCAATGCATTTACTAACCAAACCTTGCAAGGCAAATGGAGCTTATTCTTTATTGGTTACACTGCTTGTCCAGATGTATGCCCTACCACGCTGAATAAACTTGCTGCCGCTTATCCACAACTGCAAAAAATTGCCAGCAATGTTCAAGTAGTGTTTGTGTCAGCCGATCCCAAACGTGACTCTCAAGCTAAACGTTTAGATTACATAAACTTTTTTAATAAAGAGTTTAAAGCAGTAAGTGCAGAACACGCCGACTTATTTCCGTTTAGCCGCGATTTAGGCTTTGTGTATGCCATGGTTGGAGACGACAGCGATTATCAAGTAGACCATAGTGCATCATATGTGTTGGTTTCACCAAGGGCAGAAAAGATAGCAGTATTTAAACCCAAACCACAACCTGGTCAACTCGCACAAATTCTTAATGCTGAACTCATTGCAGACTTTAGCCAAATCGTTCAATCTTGGCGCTAGCCGTTCACGTTATTCCCTTACTCAACGGGCCATTGGCCATTATCTTGCGGGCGGATCCACGCCTGTGAAAACCAATAATAGCCCGTTTTTGTTTTACTCGGTGCAGTGCAATTATAGCGCGAGCGTCCAGGGGCTAGATCTGATGATGCTTGAATTGAGAAGCGGTTTTCACTTAACCAAATCGGCTTTTTAGGCCCTTGCCCCTGGATAAAGCACATAACCTGATGAGGATAAATATCTTTAATATCAATAGTTAACATTAATTTTGGTCGCCATTTCCCTGTAGCCAGTAATGGATCGCTTATATTTTGTTTCATAACCGGCATCGGTAAACTGGAAAACTTAACCATTAAACTGGTTAAGTCTGCATACGCATTGGCCACCGGAAAACGCGGCAACGCTGTTAATGAAGAATATTCTCCCGCTGCACCAGATTGCTGACCAAAACCAACAAAACCATGCTTAGCCAATATAGCTTCCAATTTGCTGGTGTATTCACCATAAGGATAGGCAAACATTTTTACACTTTGGCCTGTACGTTTTAATATCTCAGCTTCCGTCGACAAAATATTAGCTTCTATGCGAGCTCGCCATTGGTCTTGGGTTTCTTTGCTTTGACGACGAATTAAATGTTCGTGTCCCCAGCTATGGTTTGCAATCGTCACCCCTTGTTCGGACAGTGCATTAATGTCTTGCCAACTCATCATGCCTTTATAACCTGCATTAATGGGCGCTACAGAAATAAACACCGTATATGGAAATTGATGAGAAGCTAAAATGGGTGCAGCATTGTTGATTATGCTGTCATATCCATCATCGAAGGTAATCACAATACGCTTATCGGCTATGGGCGTGTTATGCTTTATTGAATCAACAGCTTCAGTTAATGAAATCACGGTAAAATCATTATCCGCTAGGTACTGCATCTGTTCGGTAAACTGACTAGGCGTGACACTGGTACTTTTAGGCGTGTTCTCAGATACATGATGATATTGTAAAATGACCACTGCATTAGCATCACAATGCAATAGACCCAAACTGAATACCATCAACACTAACGCAATTCTCTTAACCATGATTATTCATACCTATGTCAGTTAGCACACTACTGTTAAATCGTCAGAAAAACCGGCAATTATTGGCATTAGCAACACCAATGATACTGTCTAATATCACCATCCCGCTACTAGGTTTAGTGGATACTGCGGTGATAGGCCACCTAGGACAAGCTTATTATCTGGGTGGTGTCGCGCTTGGCAGTACCATTATCACCTTGATGATTTGGCTACTCGGCTTTTTACGCATGTCTACCACAGGATTAGTCGCTCAAGCCTATGGTGCTAATGATACCTCAACTCAACATCAATTACTGATACAAGGCTGTAGCCTAGCATTAATCTTAGGCTTTACATGTGTGCTGTTGCAATCACCACTGCTCAATTTTGCGCTCAGCCTGAGTGATGCCAGTGAGCAAGTCATGTTTTACTGCCGACAATACGTCGAAATTCGAATTTGGTCGTTACCATTTGCCCTTGTCAATTTGGTATTATTAGGTTGGTTGCTCGGACGCCAAGCCCCAAAAGCAGCCATGTGGCAGCTTATTATCGCCAACAGCGCTAATATTATTCTCGATATTGTGTTTGTCATGGTATTTAAATGGAATGTACAAGGTGCAGCATTAGCATCCGTTATTGCTGATATCAGTGCTTTTTCTGTCGCGTTAATCATGGTTAAGCGCCAACTGATACATACTGGCGAACTGAAGATAAGCCAAATCATTGCTCATTTATCATGGCGTGGATACGCTCGCTTACTCACTTTAAACCGTGATATTTTTATCCGCAGCCTATGCTTACAAGCGGCCTTCAGTTTTATGACCTTCTATGGCGCCGGTTTAGGCGACAATATTATCGCCGCCAACGCGGTACTGCTTAATTTATTGATGTTGATATCTTATGCCCTCGATGGCATAGCCTATTATGCCGAAGCTGAAGTGGGGCGGGCATTTGGTAAAAAAGATCCCAAATTGCTTCATGAAAGCGTAGTGTTAGCTTTTTGTTGGTCTGCAATAGTAGCGGTTTTATTCAGCCTGCTATTTTGGCTAGCAGGGCCGTGGATCATTCAGTTATTAACCAATATAGAAGCGGTACAAGATGCCGCAAACAATGATTTAATATGGCTGATTTTTATGCCTATATTGGCATTTGGTTGCTACTTGTTTGATGGCGTATATATTGGCGCGGCTCGCGGAAATATTATGCGTAATAGTATGATAATCGCTACATTTGGAATTTACTTTCCATGCTGGTACTTATTGCAAGGATGGGGAAACGATAGTCTGTGGGCGGCAATGTCGGTATTTATGTTATGCCGCAGCCTTACCCTTGGCTGGCATTATTACTATAAGCTCAGGTTTCAACTGCTGACCACGTAATAGTATTTGTGGCTCACAATTGCTTCACTAAATGATCGCACTTTTCGCTTTAAGGCTGATGAGAATTTCAATTATGTTTCATTGAAATTCAACCTTATAAGCAAACATACGTAGTTTCGAAAGACTCGGCAGGCCAGTAAACTGTAAAAATTAAAATGGTAATATTGCATTAACCCAGCTAACCCATATTATGACAAATGAGAACACCATGACCCAAGAATTAATTATCACAGATATTGAAGTTGGCAGCGGAAAGGCCGCCGTTAAAGGCGCATTAATTACCACTCGCTATAGCGGTCAATTAGCCGACGGCAGCCAGTTTGATTCATCCGAGGCATTTCAGTGTGTTATTGGTACAGGCAGAGTCATTAAAGGCTGGGATCAAGGTATTATCGGTATGAATGTAGGTGGCAAACGAAAGCTATCTGTTCCGGCTCATCTAGCCTATGGAGATCGCCAGATTGGCGACCGTATCCCAGAAAATTCAGATTTGTTTTTTGATATTGCATTACTTGAAGTGCTAACACGAGACGACTAAATAACCTCATTAGGGATAACAAACTCCTCTAAAACAGCCCTTGCCTTACTAGGGTCTGTTGATCTTTGCAGGTTAAATTTTGTTCGAGATAAAAACGTTTTTAGCCGAACCCTTCGGGCAGCGTTTGTTGGTCATTTTTACTGCGTTATCGACTTTTTATGTAGAATAACTACACCACAAAGTCTCTGCCTTGTACAAATGACCAACCATTCGCTGCAAAAACAACCTTGAAAGATCAACAGGCCCTAATTGCGTTAAATGCACTTGTGATAAGTCAGGCCAGAGTTCAATATCAATAGACACTAAAACGCGACCCTAAATAAGGTCGCGTTTGTTGTATTACAGCGTCAAACTATCACATGATTAAGCGTATGAATGCTCACCATGTTGATGGTCAGTCACATCACGCACACCATTTAACTCGCCTGGGAACATATCTAATAGTTGTTTTTCGATACCATCTTTTAAAGTGATATCAACTTGAGAGCAACCGTTACAACCACCACCAAACTGTAATACTGCAACACCATCTTCGGTAATTTCTACCAGCATAATGTTACCGCCATGACTGGCAAGTTGTGGGTTAATTTCAGACTGAATAACATACTCAATACGTTCAACCAGTGGCGCATCACCAGCCACTTTACGCATTTTAGCGTTAGGTGCTTTTAAGGTTAATTGTGAACCAAGCTGATCGGTAACAAAATCAATGCTGGCATCATCTAAAAAAGGTGCGCTTTTTTCATCCACCATGGCACTGAAACCATTAAAAGGTAATTCAGTATCATCGGCTTCAACGGCATCAGGTGGACAATAAGACACTCCGCACTCAGCTTGTGCTGTCCCTGGGCTGATAACGAACACACGAATGTGAGTGCCTTCAGGTTGGTCGGCCAATAATTTGACGAAATGGGCCTGAGCTGTATCGGTAATGGTAATCATAAAAACCTGCTCCGTCAGGGTATACCTGACCAATTTAGTAAGAATTAGGCCTATGATACTCTGTGTTGCATTTGCTTTGTAGTGTCAGTGCCATTTGATCTCAAAAAAATGATCCAGTGCACCATTTTTACCACTTAAAAAATCGACTAGCCGCCATATCGAACACGTTGCGAGATATCATAGTTAGTTGTTTTTATTTATAAAAAATATTTTTATTACTCAAATCGAATTAATCTAACCTCAAATTAATTTAATCTAACAATCCCGGAGCCTCAGCACGAGCGAGGCACCACGTTTGCACGTGGACATATTGTGATCGAAATAATAATCCTATTTCATCAACCGTTGTTCCGGTAGTAACCACATCATCAATTAACGCAACACGTTGGTACGGTATTGTTTTTTGTAATGTAAATGCATTATGACAGTTTTTACGCCGTTGTTTGCCTGCTAAACCGGTTTGGGGCGCAGTATCAACCACCCGAATTAAACAACTATCGTCAAGGGGAATACCTGTCAATAAGCTTAACTCTTTCGCAATTAGCCAAGCTTGATTAAAACCCCGTTGCCGTAAACGATGTGGATGCAAAGGCACTGGAATTAATACCTGTGGCCGTTTGATAATGCCATGCTTAATTAATAATGCAATTCGGCAAGCTAATTGCTGAGTGATTGCATTAAGCGGTGCACATTGTTGTTGATATTTAATCGCCGCAATGAGAGGCCCGAGTCCTTGATGATAGCTGCAAGGGGCTACCACCACATTAGGTGTATGTTTAAGACATAAACCACAATAAGTCTGCAACTGCGAGATTTCTCGGCCGCAACCCAAACACACTTCATGTTGATACAAGCTCGACGCTAAACATACTTGGCAAACACCTGTGAGCACTTGATTAGGAAACAACTGCTGATAACCCGTTTGATCTATCCTTTGCTGGCACAGCAAGCAACGGTTGGGTAAACTACTGAATAAAGCCACTCTAATACGCTGAATACGCTTGATACATAAGCGCAATATCTGAATGATCTTGATTGGAACGTTCATTGGCGTCATTGGCTATTCATTCCATTAAATAGACTCAAAAAGAGGGTAACCGTGAGTTTTCCTGCGCTGCATATTGAAACTGTTGGGTCACAAGGCCCTGAAGTTGTGTTACTTCACGGATGGGGAGTGAACAATCAAGTTTTCAATCCATTAAAAAATGCATTACATCAGTATAGAGTGCATTACGTTGATTTGCCGGGTTTTGGCCTCAGCCCCAATATCGACGGCGACATAGATCAATGGTCGCAAGCACTGGCAGCGCAACTGCCACAACAAGCAATTTGGATTGGATGGTCGTTAGGAGGGTTAATTGCTAGTCAAATTGCCATTAACTACCCACAATCTGTGGCGTCATTAGTCACCATTGCCTCATCACCTTGTTTTATGGCCCGCAAACAAAGCGTCTCAAGCCCTTCTTGGTCAGGGATCCAGCCAGAAGTATTAGCGCAATTCTCAACACAATTGAGTCGCGATTTATCTCGAACCGTTGAACGTTTTTTAGCCATTCAAGCCATGGGAAGTGATAACCCCAAGTCCGATATTCAACAAATAAAAAACCTAGTATTGAGTAAACCATTACCAACACAGCAAGGTTTATCTCAAGGGTTAGATATGTTGGCAGAGGTGGATTTACGCCCTGCGACCGCTCAAATACAGCAACCTTGGCTGCGTATTTGGGGTAAATTAGATAGTTTAGTGCCGAGAAAAATCATTTCGTCATTGCCCAGCCGTGACAACATAGAAGATGTCGTAATAAATAAAGCATCCCATGCACCGTTTATTTCGCATCCAGATGCTTTTTTACATCATTTATTACCTTGGCTGGCAAAACGGCTAAAAAATAACTGAATTTTACTTTTGCCTTGAATAAATATTGGCTATAATTTAGTCAAGATTTCGAATGGGTAAGGTCCGCATGATAGTTACTACTCATTATCCACAAGTACCTTTAGCAACATCTAATGTTGCGACGGATCTTGCACGAGTGGACAATCAGCAAAAACCACCGATTATCCCACCTCAAGAGCCGACCAAAGGTCATGAAGAGCGTTCTTTAAATCCACAAAATGAACGGGCTACGGCTTACGTTGTCGCAGAAAAAAAACAACAGCAAGAACAAGCTAAACGACAACAACAAAGTGCCACCCAACAAGCGGTAGAATCTAAAGCCATTGCTGCTCCTGCAGCGATTAGGCCTCAAGCATTAAGAATAATCGCCAGCCAAACACCTGCATTGCAGCGTAAAGACATCCAGATAAAAACACAGGCTGCAACACCTAAAACCACACCAGAACCTCGTCAACGCCAATCATTAGACACTAGCGCTCCCACAGCAACTTATCAGCAATTTGGCCAGCGGATTGGTCAGTTTTATCAACAGCAATCCGCCCCAAATAACGAATCCCAACTAAAAATATTAGCGTGATCCTTCTGTTGCAGCCTTATCAAGAGGTGTCGACTTAACCACCGTATTTTCTGTTCGATATAGCATCTTGTTATATGCTAGGCTACCCCACAATGCCCAACCTAAAGCCGTTTCCGCTTGTGTTTCATCCAATGTTGTCGGTGTTAATGTTTCGGTAGCAAAGTCATATTTACAGCTTTCGGCTGGTAATTCGGGTTGTAAAATTGTCATTTTATCCCCCTCTAATAACGCAAAATTTTTATCATATTGCATCATCGCTCGACCAGGCCAAGAGTCAGCGACTTTGGTTAAATCACGTCCTAACATCGGATAGTTATCTGAAATACCCAATAAAGACACTAACGTCGGCGCCATATCAATTTGACTAACAACGCGATTATCCCTTTTGGGCTCAATCCCTTCACCTAAGATAAGCCCAGGAATACGAAAACGTGATACAGGCACCAGCGCAGCGCCACCAACTCGACTGTCATGATCGGCAACAATTAAGAATAAAGTGTCTTTCCAATAATCTGACTTCTTTGCTTTCTTAAAAAATTCACCCACCGCATAGTCAGCATATTTAACCGCATTACGCATGGTATACTGCGGTTGCTCATACAACTCAATACGGTCATCAGGAAATTCATAAGGATCATGATTACTAGAGCTAAATACTAAACTAAAGAATGGTTTACCTTCCTTATGCATACGTGAAAATTCTTCATCAGCTCTAAATAATAAATCTTCATCAGACACCCCCCAAGACGCCACAAACGCAGGGTTTTTATAATCACCTTGGTCAACAATATTGGTAAAACCATTGCCTAAAAAGAAGCTGCGCATATTATCAAAATGACTTTCACCGCCATAAATAAACTGTGTGGTGTAGCCATGTTGTTTTAATAAATCTGCAATGGTAAAGAAACCCGTTTGGCTCTTACCTAATTTAACCACTGCTCTTGCAGGTGTTGGAGTAAAACCTGTTGTAATAGCTTCAATCCCTCTCACAGAGCGCGTTCCGGTTGCATACAGTTTGTCAAAAAACCAACCTTGCGTGGATAACTCATCGATATTGGGCGTTAATGGTAAGCCCCCTAAACTCCCAACAAAACGGGCACCTAAACTTTCTTGCAAAATGATCACAAGGTTCTTTGGCTTACCGGTATAACTGGCTTGATTATATGACAACGAGGGTATTGTCGAAGAGGTAAATGCGCTGAGCGGACGGCCGCTTTCACGGCGAACAATGTCAATGACTTTATCGTCGGCGAGCTTGCCATACACTTTAGATGCATCGGCTTCATTCCCCATCTGCTTAATTGCAAAAATTAATGAAAATGAGGAATTAAGTACTAAAGAATTAATTAAAGGATCATCTGAAAATGCCACCAACGAAGGATTAAGCGGTCTATGTCCTAACGATGAACGAGCACCTAAAACAGTAATAACAATCACGATAACGCCAAGCACTGGGCGCCAATACCATTTTGGATAACGAATATACTGAGTAAGCTTACCGCTAAGCCACCAGCCACCCCATAAGGTACCCATGGTAATAACTGCAGATAATATCAGTTCCGCTTTACGTCCAGACCATAACATTGATAACACTTCTTTGGGATACACCAAATATTCAACATATAAACGGTTGGGTCTAAAGCCATATTCAGCAATAAATGACGGCGATGATGCTTCAAGAAAAACTACCACCCATAAGCCTAAGGTGAGCCACACGCGTAACACCACTAACCAAACTCGGCCAACAAGATGCTCACCAGAAAACACGACGGTTCCAAGAGCTGCTATTCCCCAAAGCCAGCATAATGAGGCAAAATCGACCCGTAAACCTTGTAATAAAATGTAACTCCATCCTTGGGCATCAGACACGCGATCGGCTTGCCATAAAGACAAACCAATCCGACTTAAACTCATCACAATAAGAGAAATAATGCTGAATATTGCAATTGCTTGAAATAAGTTTCGCTGAGTGTTGTTTATATAAAGCCCTCTCGAACTAGCACTATGCCCAAAGAAATTAACCGCCATTTGTACTCCAAAATTATTATTATTTTTATACTTTCATGAAAGTAATGCGCAACAATCCGTCCCAAATGTGACAACACTGTTATTGGGTATATAGGTTACTATGTGTATCTTATGGATAGCTTAAGCTTAGAGTATTACTATAATCCTTGTTCTTTCAGCCGTTTAGAAACCAAATTATGGTAATACTTTCAATACTTTTTATTGTGATTTAACAATAGAAAGATACGGTAACAAAATGCCTCTATGCTTCAGACCCTTGTAAGGGGATAAAGTTCTGGGCACAAGGCCGTATTTTAACATTTTATTTACAGACATGTTAAATCTCACTTTGCTTAATTAAGTCGCTGCATCGAGTTATTAAGTAGCCCTTTTGCACTGCGGAATAAGCAAACTAAACATGATTTTGTCTGTAGACACCAATTCAAACATAAACTCAAACCCATTCACTTTGGCAATGTTTTCAACGATAGCCAAACCGAGTCCGTGGCGATCACTATTTGAACGTGACTGTTCCGCTTGAAATAGCGGTAATGTGAGCTTTTCTAAATCATTCACATTGATACTGGTGACTAATTGGTTTTCAATGCTAAACCTTAAACCGTTATCATCAGCCACTAACTTAATGTGAATTGCTGATTTGGGCGGGCTGTAATATAACGCATTGTCGAATAAGTTGGTTAGGATCAAGTGCAAAGAAAACTCATCAATATGGTAACTTTTTTCACCAACACGGTTATCGACATGTAAACGAGAATGAATCGTTGCATACTTAAATGCTAGCTCTCCAATAACTTGCTCCAATAATGTACTGATATTGATATCTTGTCGGTGCAAGCTAATATTCTCAGACGAGGCTTGTTGCAATAACAATAGGTTATTAACTATTGTCTTCATCCGTAAACTAATATTAAGTACATCTTGTTTATAGCTTGCGCCAATACGTTGATCGTCTGGATATCGAATATAAATTTCACTCAAACTAATCAATTCACTAATAGGTGTTTTTAGCTCATGAGCAATATCGGCAGTAATACGCTTTTCCGTTTGTAAGTATTGCTGGCTGATTTTGACAAACTTATTAAGCTCATTACGAATAGGCTCTATTTCAAGATAGCGTTCTGATTCAGTAGACAAAGGAATGTGTTTTTGGGTGACATCGACACTTTTTAACGACATATTGAGGTCATTCAAAGGCGTTAAACCACGGTATATCACCTTCACTACAGCCCAGCGGATCAACACGATCACCAACAACAACCCTATGGTTAAACTCGAATCAATAATCACCAAAATTTGAGTTAAATCTTCAGTGGTAATTGCCACGGTTAACCACATGGGCTCAACCTTATCTGCCGTTAACCGATTAGCTTTCAGCACCTGTGGCTCAAAATACGCCACCATCGCCCGTCCGTCTCTTCCGTCGGGTAACACCACATCTGCAAAAAAGGTGCTATTAAGCGGTATGTCTTTTTTCAGTAAATCTACCCCCACAAAAGCACGTAACGATTCTGAACGCTCAAATACGCTCGAGCCTTGCCATAACTGGAAAAAACTCGCTTTAGTGGAAGTGCCAAATTCAGGCATAAATTCGCCAGCAAAATCAAATTCAGTGCCTTCTGGCGTCACTTTAACTAATGTCTTTAGGTAATTAGATTTGTCGGTCAATGCACTATCAAATTCAACATCAACCCAGTTATCAATGCTGATATCAATAGCCAAAAATACCAAGATCAAAATGGCCGTCACCACATAAGTCATGGTATTAACTAAATTATTGGTTAACGATTGCATTAATGTTCACCCACAAAATAGCCAAAACCACGTTTATTTTTAACCGGTAATGTCGCCCCAACTGCCTTAGCTTTTTTACGCACTGACGATAAATGCGCCTCAATCGTATTTTTAGATAAATGATTAAATGACCCAACCACCGCCTCACTAATTTGTTCAGGATTGAGCACTTGTTTAGGATGACTAAATAAGTACTCCACTATTTTGAACTCATTTTTAGTGAGGTCGATATAATGACCATTGACATGCAGTGACTTATTATTGGTATCAAGCACAAAGTCGGCAACACAAATCGTTTTACTCTGTTGATTCAAGCCGCCACGGCGACCAAGAGTCACTAGCCTAGCCTGTAATTCATCGAATGAAAAAGGTTTGCACAAATAGTCATCGGCTCCAGCCAGCAGCCCCGTGACTCGGTCTTCTGCTTGCGATTTAGCCGATAAAATAATCACCTTAGATTGGTTGCCTAATTTACGAACACTTTTAAGTAAACTCAGCCCATCGACATTAGGCAACATAAGATCCAAAATAATAAAATCATATTGGTTCGTAAGGGCCATGCTTAATCCCTCTGAACCATCACCGGTTTCATCAACGGTATAACCTAAATGATCCAACCCGACTCGAATGCCACGACGAAGCGCTTCAGAGTCTTCAATTAACAACACTTTCATTGAGTGTCCTTTATCATAATGACGCCTATATCCATGTCACGGTTGACGTTGCTTAAATGGAAAACCTTATAAGGTGCATAGTTTTTGCAGTACGTAACCCGAGAGCAGGTAAAGTCAATTAAGTGATCAGCGTTTCACTATGCCCATAATATCACCCACCAAACAATCGCTGCCATCAACATACTGATAAACACAAACGCAGAGGCAATATCTTTGGCTAAGCCCGACAGTGCATGAAACTCTAGCCCAATACGATCAACCACCACTTCTATGGCAGTGTTAACCAGTTCAGCAAACAAAACAAATAATAATGCCAACACAAGTATGGCTGATTGCGTCGCAGCAATATTCGCCATGCATGCATATATCGTTAACGGTATAAACAACAATAACTCTTGTTGAAATGCCGCTTCATTACGGCACATCCACTTTAGCCCATTAAAGGTATGCTTACAGGTGTATAATAACCGCATCATTCCATGGCGTTTAACCACAACCTTAGGCTGCTTTGTGGTCACATTATGTGTTGCACTATCGTCAGATGTGGATGATGAAACTAATGTCATGGGTATGTCCCTAGCTAATTTTACAATCTGTGGTGATATCTAACTTAGGATCGCGCACCGAACTGCTGACGCCGTAAAGCCCTAACAATGTATGGAACAAGTTGTCATGTGAATATTCGCCATTCCTTGCATGCTCTACAATACATGTACGATCAACTGCTTTGGCTTGTGTATAATCTTGCGGTAACCACATTAACCATGGCACATGGGTTTGTTGGCTTGGCGCAATGCTATAAGGGGTGCCGTGTAAATACATACCACTTTCACCCAGCGACTCACCATGGTCAGATAAATACACCAGCGCAACGTTATACTTGTCTTGATACTGCTTCAGTACATCGATGGTTTTGGCTAGTACAAAATCGGTGTAGGCAATGGTGTTGTCATACACATTGACAATTTCTTGGTCGCTGCAGTTTTCGATGTCACTGCGGCTACAAGCTGGACCAAACAGCGCTTTGTCTGCAGGATAACGCTGCCAATATGTTGGTCCGTGGCTACCTATTGTATGTAAGGCAATAAATTGATTATCTAACCCCTTACCAGATGCTGCACTGGCTTTACTGTTTTGTTGTAATTTTTGACTGAGTTTTTCGACTAGAATTTCGTCATAACAACTTAAACCATCACACAATGGATTTGGTTCACTCGGTGAAACATCACTTTTTCTAATACGAGCACCAACGCCTTTATCACCACCGTCATTCTCAAACCAAGTCACATCAACCCCAGCGGCTTTAATCACATCAAGTACATTGTTTTGCGCATCGGCAACTTCACGGTTGTAATTGCTATGGGTTAAACGGGAAAACATGCAAGGTAATGAATGCGCTGTTGCGGTGCCACATGACGACACATTTTGTAAGGCAATCATGCCAAGCTTTTCTGTATAAAGGTTGGTATTACGTTGATAACCGTTGTAAGCCATATTTTGTGCCCGCGCAGTTTCACCGACAACAAGCACCATAAGCGTTGGCTTTCCATTTGTGCTCTGCGTAAGCTGCGCGTCTTGACCAATAGGATTAAAAACTAACTTTTCTGTAAAATAGCGCTGGTTAAGGTACTTAGCGGTATTGAAAATATGTGCAGGGTTTATCATTTTATTAAGATATTTATTATTACGGCCAACCGATGCGTAATCTTTGTAAAAAAACAGCACCAACATCCCCAGTACCGCCAAACTGATCACCATAAACCCAATACGACGCAACACAGCTTTAGCCAATGAGGTTCCGCTGGTTACATTACTCCGATACAGTAATACCGACGGTAACACCCCAAACACCAATACATACCCAATAGAATGCAAATTGATGTATGAAATGGCTTCTCCCGAATTGGTCTCAAAAATATTTTCAATCATGCCGTAATCAAACATGACATTGTATTTTAACATGGCATACATAGCCGCAGATGATGTCAACAGTAATATGATCATCACGGGTTTAAACACAAACTTAAAAGCAAACAAACTGAATATCACCATAAAACAGCTTGTTAGCAAAATAGCTGGCGACAGAGAAAATAATACATGACCATCTGCCGATAATTGATAGATTTTACGAATTAACGGAAAATTTAACACCACACCAAAATACACGGCAATAATACAAGTCATCACCTCATAACTGATGTTTTTTGGGGTAATACGGGATAATGTTTGCGTTAATAATTTCAATGTTGCCACTCGCAATAAACTCGACTGGCGCTGATGTTGGGCTAAAAAACTTAAGGTTTACTGAATAAAAACTGAATTATTACTGCAGGGCGTTATTCAGTTTCAAAATACAAACATTAACTTGAAAAAAAGCCCTTAAACTTACGTTCAAGGGCTTTATCATCACTTTATTAGCTTGATGCGTGTTAGCACATCATCTATCGGTTATTTTTTGAGTTTGGCAAAAGCATCTGCAAATGCATTACCCATGGCGGCATTTTGCGGCGCTTTAACAGGCTTATTAGCCGGTTTATTATGAGCAGAACTCTTGGTATTAGTTGCAGATTTACCCGTTGCAGGTTTTTTCTGGTAACTATTTTGTGGTTTACCCTGCGACTGTCTAGTTGCTTTTTCAGTATCTATTTTTTCATCAAGACGCATGCTTAACGCAATACGACGACGCTCAATATCCACTTCCATCACTTTCACCTTAACCACATCGCCCGCTTTAACCACGGTATGAGGGTCGCTGACAAACTTGTCGGTTAACGATGAAATATGCACTAAACCATCTTGATGTACGCCTACATCAACAAAAGCACCAAAGTTAGTTACGTTGGTGACAACACCTTCTAAAATCATCTCAACTTTCAGGTGCTTTAACTCTTCTATACCGTCTTTAAAACTCGCCGTTTTAAACTCACCTCGAGGGTCGCGCCCTGGCTTATCTAACTCGGCCAAAATATCATTAATAGTTGGTACACCAAATGCGTCGGTAACAAAATCGGCAGCATTAATCTGTTTTAACAAATCACTATTACCAATCAGTTCAGTTAATGGCAATTGCTTAGCGCCAGCAATCGACTCAACTAAACTATAGGCTTCAGGGTGAACAGATGACGAATCTAAAGGATTATCACCATTGCGAATACGTAAGAAACCCGCCGCTTGTTCATAAGCTTTAGGCCCTAAACGTGCCACATTTAATAGCTGTTTGCGGTTAGTAAATTGACCATTGGTATCACGAAAATCAACCACATTTTTTGCTAACGTTTTGGTTAACCCTGCCACTTGCGTTAATAACGGTGCCGATGCCATGTTTAAATCAACACCGACAGCATTAACACAATCTTCAACGACGGCATCGAGCGACTGCGATAGCTGGCTTTGGCTTACATCATGCTGATATTGGCCTACGCCGATCGCTTTAGGCTCAATTTTTACCAGTTCTGCCAGCGGATCTTGTAAACGGCGGGCAATCGATACTGCACCACGAATTGACACATCAAGGTTAGGAAACTCATTTGCAGCAAACTCAGAGGCCGAATACACAGATGCCCCCGCTTCACTGACAATCACTTTGGTTAATGTCGGGTTGGTTTCTTTTACTGCGGCAATTAATTCGCCAGTCAGCTTGTCGGTCTCACGTGAGCCAGTGCCATTACCAATCGCAATAATTTCAACCTTGTGCATCGTCACTAAGTTACTCAAGGTGCGAATTGATTTATCCCACAAATTTTGCGGTGCATGAGGGAAAATAGTGGTGTGTGCCACGAGTTTGCCAGTGTTGTCTACAATCGCGACTTTCACACCTGTACGGATCCCAGGATCGAGTCCCATAGTCGCTTTAGCTCCCGCAGGTGCCGCCATTAATAAATCACCCAAGTTACGGGCAAACACTTTAATGGCTTCTTCTTCCGCACTTTCACGCATTTTAGCAATAAACTCGGTTTCCATTTGCAAGGCAACTTTAATCCGCCAAGTCGAGGTCACTACGGTTTTTAACCATTCATCAACACTAGAGTTAGTTAGGGCCAAGTTAAAGTGATCACTAATAATCACTTCACAATAACTGCCTTCTGTTGCCTGAGTATCAGGATCGGCGTTCATCGACAGGCTTAACACGCCTTCGTTACGACCGCGCAGCATGGCTAAAGCACGATGAGATGGGATTTTGCTCATTAACTCATTGTGTTCAAAATAGTCGCGAAATTTAGCGCCTTCTTTCTCTTTACCTTTCACCATGCGGCTTTCAAGCACCGCTTGCTGTAATAAATGCTGGCGTACTTTACGTAGCAACTCTGCATCTTCGGCAAAGCGTTCCATTAAGATATAACGAGCTCCATCAAGTACCGCTTTAGCGTCAGCAAATCCTGCTTGTGGATTAAGAAACTCAGCAGCCTTAGCATCTATATCTAATTGGCGATTGGCTAACACGGCATCGACTAGCGGCTCAATACCGGCTTCGATGGCTATTTGGCCCTTAGTGCGACGCTTTGGTTTGTATGGCAGGTATAAATCTTCAAGGCGGGTCTTGCTGTCTGCATCATTAATCGCTTGAGATAACACAGGCGTTAACTTACCTTGCGCCTCAATACTCGACAAAATCACTTGGCGGCGGTCGTGTAACTCTCGTAAATAGCCTAAGCGAGAAAACAAGTTACGCAGCTGTGTATCATCTAAGCCACCAGTGGCTTCTTTACGGTAGCGCGCCACAAACGGTACGGTTGCACCATCATCTAAAAGTGCAATGGTCGCTGTGACCTGTTGTTCACGAACATTCAGTTCTTGAGCGATAATCTGGGCAATATTATGCATAATCAATCGAATTCGACATGGTTTAAAATAAAATTATGCCAAAGATACCATAAAGACCACTAGTTCGCTGCTAGTACGAAAGGCTTTATGATGACTTTATAGATAATCGACAAAAAGAATGTATCATCTGGCATGAAGTGCTAAAACACAGATGTTAATATTTTACAGCATGATATAAAACCTCACTGTTCTTCGACCACATTAAAGAGTAAACCGCGTGAAAACTAAGCTAATCACTTTAGAAGGCTACAACAAACTCAGGCTTGAACACGACTATTTGTGGAAAGAGAAACGCCCTGAAGTCACTAAAATTGTCACTTGGGCTGCCGGCCTCGGAGACCGTTCTGAGAACGCAGACTACACTTTCAACAAACGCTTATTAAGGCAAATTGATCGCCGAGTTCGCTATTTACGCAAGTTATTGCCAGAACTCAAAATCGTTTATTACGCACCGGAGCAAGAAGGCAAAGTGTTTTTTGGTGCAACGGTAGAAATTGAGAACGATGCTGGTGACATTAAAACCTTTAAAATTGTCGGCCCAGAAGAGATTTACGACGAACATAAAGACTACATCTCTATCGACTCGCCCATGGCTCGCGCGTTACTCAAAAAAGAAGTCGACGACGAAGCGGTAGTCAGCACGCCCCAAGGTGATAAAACTTGGTATATCAATAAGATTGTTTACGCTAAAGATTAACAACACATATGCAGTGCCATTGAATGGTCGCAAATCTTGCTGTATTTACCCTTGGATCACTTGCTTGTAAATTTTTTGCCATCACATTGCGTAAAAAATCACTGAGCAAGCCCCAATATTGTCGGTCTAATTCAGAGCGAACAGAGATGCTCAACCAGCATGAGTCCTTACAATGGCAAATTGAATGTCAGTTTCCAAGCGGCTTCTTTATTTAAAATTAAACGACATGTTGGAGCTATTTTGAATAACACTAAAGGTAGCCTTTATATGGTTGCGGCAATGGCGGCATTTGCCATTGAAGATATGCTCATTAAATCGGCGGCAGAAACCACGTCTTTGGGGCAAATTCTCGCGCTATTTGGCCTAGGTGGCATGTTGATTTTTATGTTACTGATCCTGCGCAGAAGAGAAAGGATTTTCCATCCAGCCATATTGTCTGCCCCCATATTACTTCGCGCTATTTGTGAGATTGTCGGCCGTTTTAGCTTTGCGTTAGCAATCACCTTAACCCCATTATCAAGTGCATCCGCTATTTTACAGGCGACTCCGTTAATTGCTATGGTAGGCGCGGCATTATTGTTCGGCGAACAAGTAGGAGTAAAAAGATGGCTTGCGGTATTAGTTGGCTTTGTCGGTGTGTTGATGATCATTCGCCCCGGACTTGAAGGTTTTGAGGCCACATCGTTATTGGCGGTTATCGCAACGCTAGGTTTTGCAGGTCGCGATTTAGCCACTCGAGCTGCGCCACCAGGATTATCTAACATGCAACTTGGGGTATATGGCTTTTTTGTATTAATTCCAGCAGGCTTAGGCATACTGATATATCAACATGAACCATTACAACTTAGCTCTGCGGCTGCAATACAGATTGTTGGAGCCATCATTTTTGGTGTGGCTGCCTACAATGCGCTAACGATTGCGATGCGAGCTGGCGATGTCTCGGTCATTGCACCGTTTCGTTACACCCGTTTATTATTCGCCTTAGCCTTGGGGATATTTATATTTGGAGAATCGCCAGATTTAATGACCCTATTGGGCAGCTTACTGGTGGTATTAAGTGGTGGCTACACACTCACTCAAACACGTAAAACCGTTGCCACGAGTGTGGGCAAACATGGTGCATAATGCTGGCAAGATAGTTAACATCGAATGGGAAAAGCCAGTGATACGCCAACATCAATCACTTATTCACTGGTGTAATTTGCATTTACTCAGGTAACCGTCAAGGCCTATAACAATCTAGTACAAGTTAAACTTCGTTAAGGTTTGTCATATCGTTCACATTTTTAACATTTGCAATAACATGTAACTCAATAGCTTGAGTTAAGTCACTAACAGAAAATACATTGTGATATACCTTCCAATGGCGAATGACAAAAAACAATTGCCTAAATCCATGGGGAGAAAACACAATGTTTTATATACACATGCTGCTTTTATTAGCGGTAATATTTGTTGGTATACGCCATGGCGGTATCGCCTTTGGTCTGCTGGGTGGGTTAGGTGTTTCGGTACTCGCATTTGTTTTTGGCATTGCCCCTGGTACACCACCAGTCAGCGTAATGTTAATCATTCTAGCGGTAGTGGCAGCCTCGGCAACGTTAGAAGCCACTGGTGGTTTAAAGCTGTTGGTAGCGTTTGCTGAAAAACTGTTACGTAAGCATCCTGAACATATCGTCTTTTTAGGCCCTCTTTGTACTTATTCGTTAACGGTATTGGTTGGTACAGGCCATTCTGTTTATCCACTACTTCCTGTTATTTACGATGTATCATACAAAAAAGGCATCCGACCTGAGCGTCCATTGGCAATGGCGACGGTAGCATCACAAATGGGCATTACCGCCAGTCCTATTGCTGCTGCGGCAGCGGTAGTACTTGCCACAGCAGTTGATAACAATCTCGATATTAGTTTAATTGATGTATTAATGGTAACCATTCCAGCAACATTAGCAGGGTTACTACTAGCGTGTACTTGGAGCTTAAAACGCGGCAAAGATTTAGATAAAGATGAAGAATTTCAAGCCCGCCTTACCGATGATGAGTTTCGTGAATCATTAATTGATCCAACCTCTGACAAAGCTCAAACACCTGAAGCCAAAGCCACTGCTAAGAAAGGCTTAATCGTATTCTTACTCGGTATATTTGCTGTCATCATGGTGGCAATGTTTAGTAAGCAAATTCTGCCAGCGGGCGTAAAAATGTCGGTCGCCATTCAGTTTATGATGTTGTCAGTGGGCGGTATAATACTGCTAGCCACTAACGTGTCACCGAAAAAAATCGCCACCAGTAATGTATTTACAGCCGGTATGACCGCAGTGATTATCATCTTCGGTATTGCATGGATGAGTGACACCATTATTAGTCACCATAAAAGCTATCTGGTTAGCGCGGTAAGCGACATTGTCAGCGTGTACCCATGGACATTTGCAATCGCGATGTTTGTGTCATCTATATTCTTAAAAAGTCAGGCTGCAGTATTAACCATTATGTTGCCATTAGGGTTTTCACTCGGGATCCCTGCACCAGTATTAATTGGTGTGCTGCCTGCGTGTTATGCCTATTTCTTCTTCCCATTCTATCCAAGCGATTTAGCTGCGATTAGTTTTGATAGAACCGGCACCACACACATTGGTAAATACGTACTCAACCACAGCTTTATTATTCCTGGCTTTATTGGCGTAGTAACCGCAACATTTGTGGGTTACTTTATATCGATGGCCATTAACTAATCTCAACTTATGTTTTGATTTGGGCTTTGAATAAAGTGATAAACCGCTAGTGACTCACTAGCCCCCATAAAAATGGCAGCCAATATGGCTGCCATTTTTGTTTTTAATTATTGAGAAGCTAAGTTCTAAGACTTATAAAACTAAGATTATCTAACCTGAACCCTGGATAAGATATGCATTTATAATGATAAAAATCAATATATTAAACTCAACCTACTTTCAAGCGTGTAATTTTTTTTACTAATCAAGGCGAATTAACGCGTCAATAGCTAGCCTATTGCAAGTTATACCAATCCCATTAAATATCTGGTCAGTTCAGAGTCTCTCAGGTTTTTCAATTCAAGGCACATTGATGTAGAAATGGTTGTTCCCTTTTAAATCGATGTAACACAGAAGTGGAATACCTGAGA
>NZ_JBSQBN010000246.1:0-1311 GCF_053850585.1 Shewanella sp. A22 | reverse complement strand
GAGCCTGTAAATAATTTTGTGTAACTGCTTTTCAATCAGTACCCTATTAGGGTCAATGGAAGGTAGCACATGAATAAACAAGAATTAGAAGCTTTCGCTAAACAAGCAGCCAAAGGCATAAAGTCTGAAGCAGACCTAAATGATTTCAGGGCAATGTTAACTAAAGTGACTGTTGAAGCAGCATTAAATGCTGAACTTGAACATCATTTAGGTTATCAAAAAAATGAGAAAGCCCTCACTAACAATAGCCGTAATGGTTACTCCAGCAAAAAAGTCAAAACGGAAGAAGGTAGCTTTGAGTTAGACACGCCTCGCGACCGTAATGGCAGTTTTGAACCTGAAATTGTTAAGAAACATCAAAGCCGCTTCACATCAATGGATGACAAGATTTTACATCTGTATGCCAAAGGTATGACGACACGCGATATTGTCGATACTTTTGATGAGATGTATGGTGCTGAAATCTCTCCTACGCTCATTTCCAGAGTGACGAACTCAGTTATAGACCAGGTTATAGAGTGGCAGTCACGTCCACTTGAGCCTGTTTACCCCATCGTTTTTCTAGACTGTATCGTGGTTAAAATAAGGGAAAACAATAAGGTCATCAATAAAGCGATTTTCTTAGCCCTTGGCGTTAACCTTGAGGGTCACAAAGAGCTGCTTGGGATGTGGATAGCGGAGAATGAAGGTGCCAAATTTTGGCTCAATGTGCTGACTGAACTTCAAAATAGAGGACTCAATGACATCCTCATCGCCTGCATCGATGGCTTAAAAGGCTTTCCTGATGCCATTAATACCGTATATCCGAAAACACAAATTCAGCTTTGTATAGTGCATATGGTACGAAACTCGATGAAATTTGTGCCATATAAGGATTACAGAGTCGTTGCTGCTGACTTAAAGAAGATTTACCACTCAGTGACGGAAGAAGAAGCCCTGCTGAACTTAACGCGTTTTGGCGAGCAATGGGATGACAAATATCCGAGTATCTCAGCCTCTTGGCAGCGAAATTGGGCTAATCTCAATACACTATTTAACTACCCTGAAGATATCCGAAAAGCAATCTACACCACCAACGCAATTGAATCGTTGAACAGTGTTATCAGAAAGGCCATCAAGAACCGTAAACTGTTTCCTAATGATGACTCAGCGAAGAAGGTTGTTTACTTGGCTATTATGCAAGCATCGAAGAAATGGACAATGCCGATTAGAAACTGGAAACCGGCACTGAATCGCTTTATTATTGAATTTGAAGAACGAATTTCAGATTATATATAAATTAGGTAGTTACACAGAATCTGTTACAGGGTC
>NZ_JBSQBN010000245.1:0-1348 GCF_053850585.1 Shewanella sp. A22 | reverse complement strand
CAGATGCTGGAGGTAGAGTAACGCAGGAGCTTGTTACCGAGGATCACTATTCGCTTCAATCATCTGCCTTGCCTACAGCACGTTGAACTCCCGCTGAAAGATCACATATTTAATAGGATTGGTATTATAATGACGCTTGTGGATCTGGTGCCCGCATTCGATCCCACCATTGTTTGTCGGCAACTATTTGCCCTTGATCATCTATTGCTGGGTAGGGAATTTGTTTACGGCGGCAAGCTTTGGCGTATACGGGGTGTCCTTGTTCAAATAGCATGGTTTGGCAATAAGCGTGATCTAGTTTACGTGTTCCGTACATATTGGCCGCTTCGCGTTGACGCTGAGCTTCATACATCACTAATGCCGATGCGACAGATACATTAAGCGACTGCACCATGCCACACATCGGAATAATGATATGTTGGTCTGCTGCCGCTATGGCTTCAGCGCTGACACCGTCACGTTCGTTGCCCATGACAATGGCAGTGGGTTGAGTGTAATCAATCTCGCGAAAATCGACTGCTGAGTCTGAAAAAGTCGTGGTTAATATCTGCATTTTTTGTTGTTTAAAGGCTTGGTGAGCTTCTTCAAAGGTGTAATGTTTAACGGTATTAACCCATTGCTGACTACCTGAGGCCGTATTACCTGATACCCGCATATCAATATCGGGCCACACCGCATGGATCTGGTGGATACCTACGCAATCTGCCGAGCGAATAACCGCAGCAATATTATTGGTCATATGCACTTTATCAAGGCAAACCGTTAAGTCGACTTGGCGGTTATCAAGCATTTGATTTATACGGGAAAAACGTTCTGGGCTCATGGAGGAGTTCTACTTAATTGTATTCAATTTATTGTAATGTTTGCGTTCAACAAAAGCGCTCAATACGCTTAAGAAAAGTGATCAGCATTGAAAGCAAAATGATATTTCGCGCGACATTATAACGTTAAATGACTAAGCCTAAAACGCTGTTGATCCCGACAAGAGAATGATTAGAAGATAACAATCTTTGCAAAGACATTTTTGTTGTGGTTTTTGCGGAGTAAAAACAATGTAACGTCGATTGAAAATCTTGATGATAATGCTAATTTGTCAATATAAAATAATCGCTTTTGATAGCTTGCTTTTAGAATCGCTTACTTGAATGAGATATGATATTTCGTCACCAGTATGATCAAACTTAACGAAAGGGCATGCTGGGTTTTTTGGGGGAGTGCATCTAATACTAATCTCATTAAATATCTGGTCAGTTCAGAGTCTCTCAGGTTTTTCAATTCAAGGCACATTGATGTAGAAATGGTTGTTGCCTTTTAAATCGATGTAACACAGAAGTGGAATACCTGAGAG
>NZ_JBSQBN010000244.1:0-1357 GCF_053850585.1 Shewanella sp. A22 | reverse complement strand
AAGTCTCTTTGAAGTGGTCAATATGCATGGTGAGCTCCCGAAAAAAGGGAGTATAAGATCATAGCTAAATGTTAACGTCAAATCGTGTGTTAAGTTGATTGAAAAACGTTCACGATCTCGCCCTGGTAAGTGATGCCATAACTAAAGGTGTATATAGCACAAATAAGTATTATGTATACATATGATATGGTATCAGGGATCGCGAATACCAAGATAATAATGAACAACAATAAAGACACGGAAAATAGTAGAAGATGACTCTTAAAGTCGATGTAGGTAAGGTGTTTGTTGTTAATGTAATCCTTCGACAGCACTTAAATCATCCTTGAACAGGTAATACAAATTAATTCTCACTAACGTAGGTTTATTGATCTTAGAATTAATAGAGTTAGTCATTGCAGCGCTTGCAGCGTCGATTTCAATATAAGGTAAATAATACAACGTAAGCAAATAACTTATCTATTATACGTATGAAAATAACATTAATCAGCACATACATACAAAAATGTGTGTGGGCGATTGTTTTAAATAGGTTTAAACGAAATGGAGTCAAATAGAATTGGTCCATTTCGTATAAGCATAGGATCTACTGTTGCAAATCAACTAGGTATTCATTTTTTAAACGGACATAGTTATCCGCAGACTGTGGTAAAAATGCCCGTTCAGCTTCAGTTAATGGCCTCACTTGTTTACATGGGCTTCCTACATATAAATAGCCGCTCTGCAAAACTTTGTTGGGTGGAACTAGTGAACCTGCACCAACAATAACATCATCTTCTACAATTGCACCATCAAGTAAAATAGCCCCCATACCTATTAATACTCTATGGCCAATCTTGCAACCGTGTAACATTGCCTTATGCCCAATCGTCACATCGTCACCGATAATCAACGGGTGACCATCAGGATTAGCTGCTGACTTACGAGTGACATGTAATATACTGCCATCTTGCACATTACTGCGTTTACCGATACGAATTTTATTAACGTCACCACGGGCAGCAACTAATGGCCAAACACTCGCGTCGTGGTCTAATTTGATGTCGCCAACCAGTACTGCAGATTCATCAACATAGACATTATCAGCTAAATTTGGGTGAATTCCTTGATAAGTTCTTACATTTGTAGACATAACATTCCTTATATATTCATGGTTAATGACAGTATAATGCTTAAAAACTAGCTGGTCAGGCTAAATTATCTGCAAACAAATCAAAAATACCAAATAACGTTAAAAAAGGGGTTGCACAAAATCTTGTGGTGCCTATAATGCGCATCCACTGACACGGCAGACAGCGAAAGCGGTCACCGAGTGAGGTTGAATTAAGTGCTTCAAAACACAGAGTTCAACAGCGAA
>NZ_JBSQBN010000242.1:0-1399 GCF_053850585.1 Shewanella sp. A22 | reverse complement strand
AATACGACTGCATGGTCTATTTTTTTCCATAAAAAATAAGACATTCCCACCATCCATGGCGGTCAGATACTGGAGGTAGAGTAACGCAGGAGCTTGTTACCGAGGATCACTATTCGCTTCAATCATCGGCCTTGCCTACAGCACTTTGAACTCCCGCTGAAAGATCACATATTTAATAGGATTGGTATAACGACTAAATGCTATCGTTTTGTAGGTTTATCTCGATGGTTACAAATGGCCTACTTTGACTAAAATCACTGTGTCTTGCTCCACATACGGATTATGTTGACTTAAATGTGGGCTGCGGATCCACGTACCTGCAGGATAACGACCAAGCTCATCGATAAATTCTCCGCTAATGACATAAATCTCTTCACCGCCAAAATGACTGTGGGCTTGAAAGCGCGTACCAGCTGGCCACATGACTAATGCTGTAGATTCGGAACCATGTTGATGCAATGGCATCACCTGTAACTGACCATGACCCGGTAACCATTTAGCCTTGCTGGTATTAATAGCAACTTGTTGAGAATCATCATTTTGAAATTGATGCAGCTTAACTAATAGCGTGCAGCCTTGTAAGCTAAATGGTGCATGGACAAAACCTTCGGGATTTCTCAAATAAGTTCCCGCCGGATAGTCACCAGTTTCATCAGAAAACACGCCGTCGAGTACTAAAATTTCTTCACCTAATGGATGAGGATGAGCGTTAAATTTAGCGCCTGCTTCATATTTAACAATGCTAGTTGCATGGCCACGCTCGGCCTCCTCGCGGGCTAAGCGTTTACGTAATACCCCTGCGGCTGGGCTATTTTGCCATTCAAGCTCATTTGTGTTTATCACCACGCGTTGGCTAAAATCCATATTTAACATTTTGATCCTTATACCAATTTTAATTACTATCTGCTCATTCAGCGAGAGTTCTTCGCCTTATAGGCAAGTGATAAAATTGTAGGCATAGTAGTTCTAGATAAAAGCGTTTAGTTGAAGCGAGTGGTTTGCAGCCTAACAATCTAAACATTACTCACTTAACAAAGAATTGCTCAACAAAGTAAAACGTTTTTAGCCGCCTCCCTTCGGGCAGCGTTTGTTGTTCATTGCTAATGCAATATCGGCTGTTAAATGTAGAATAACGACACAGTAAAAGCCCAGCCTTGTAGCTCTTACTTTCAGTTATGGAGCAACAATTCACGTAAAAACAACTTCGAAAGCTCTACATATTCTAATAGCTTAAAGCGAAATCAACCCAATGAACAGTCAGTACTTATTGGTGTAATACCAATCTCATTAAATATCTGGTCAGTTCAGAGTCTCTCAGTTTTTTCAATTCAAGGCACATTGATGTAGAAATGGTTGTTGCCTTTTAAATCGATGTAACACAGAAGTGGAATACCTGAGA
>NZ_JBSQBN010000024.1:0-42614 GCF_053850585.1 Shewanella sp. A22 | reverse complement strand
GATGCTGGAGGTAGAGTAACGCAGGAGCTTGTTACCGAGGATCACTATTCGCTTCAATCATCTGCCTTGCCTACAGCACTTTGAACTCCCGCTGAAAGATCACATATTTAATAGGATTGGTATTACTCTTTGTTGAGTCCTCTTCGTTAAGCAAAAGTAGCTTAGATTGCTAGGCAGCAATCCTCTCACCTCGATTAAAACGTTTTTATCTCGAACAAAACTTAACCAGCAAAGATCAACAGGCCCTAGTGAATGTACGAAAAAACCAATGGCTGAATCGTGAGTATGTTATGGAGGAGTAGAATTCAGGGTTGACGATATGTATATGCAACACACGATGTAAAAAGCCACAGCGTAGGGCTGTGGCTTTGGGTGGTGTTATCCATAACACCTTAATATTGTTGCGTAAATCACGTTACTTTCTTGTCGGTTAGTCTCTCAACTGAATTAGTTCTTTTTAGAGTATTTAGCTGCTTCTTCACCTGCCAAGCGACCAAAGGTGACGATATCAGAAATAGCATTACCACCTAAACGGTTGGCACCATGAACACCACCAGTTACTTCACCAGCGCCATACAAACCAGGGATAACCTGTTTTTTAGCGTTCATGACTTCAGCTTTCGTGTCGATCATTACGCCGCCCATAGTGTGGTGAACACCAGGTGTTACTTCGATTGCGTAGTAGTTACCTTCGTTTAGCGCTCTAGGTAGGTTTGGACGCTCAAAGTCAGTGTCTTTACCACTTGTCACTAAGCTATTGTAACGCGCGACGGTTTCTGTCAATGCTTTTCCGTCAATACCTTCCATTTTGCCTAGTTTAACCAAACTATCAGCAGATGGTGCTACGCCTAAACCAATGTACTTATCAATTTTAGACAGTGACTTACGAACAGAATCATCAAAAATCAAATAAGCTGATTTACCTGTTTGTTTCAAGATAGCCGCAGAAGCTTTATCGCGAGTGGTAATTTCGTTAACGAAACGTTTACCTTCACGGTTAACCAAAATCGCACCGTTACCACGAACCGCTTCAGTAACCATTACCCCGCCTTTAACAGACAACGTTGGATGAGCCTGAATGTATTCAAGGTCTTTCATTGCTGCGCCAGCATTTTCCGCAACATCAAGACCATCACCTACTGCACCTGGTTGGTTAGTCGAGATAAAGCCTTTTAGTTTAGGGTCAAGTTTAGCGACACGTTCGTTATTTTTAGCAAACCCACCTGTAGCTAAGACAACTGCATCGGCTTTCACCCAGTAGTAACCTTTATACATACCCTTAACGAGGATACCTTTAACTTTGCCGTTATCATCTTTAAGGACTTCGATGCCACGAGTGTTCATACGTAGATCGATATTACGTTTTACTGCGTTATCATAAAGCACTTGTACAACATGAGCACCAACTCCAGCACCACCAGTTGGACGGTGTGAACGGTTAACTGATGCGCCGCCCATACGGCCGACATCTGTTAAGTCAGCGCCCATTGCGGTCATCCAGTCAACAGAACCTTTAGAGTGCGAGCTTAAAATTTCGACTAAGGCTGGATCGTTTATGTTGCGGCCACCTTTCATGGTGTCTTTGTACATTAGCTCTGGGCTATCAGTAATGTTTTTGGCTTTTTGTTGGTCAGTCCAAGCAGCGTTCATACCACCGGCTGCCAATTTAGCGTTACCACCAATAACGGGCTCTTTCTCAATGATTATCACTTTTGCGTCATTATCATGTGCTGATACCGCGGCAGAGAAACCTGCACCACCAGAACCAACAACCACAACATCAACAGTATCGCGAGGTGCACTAGCAAGAGCAGCTTGACGTTCTGATTTGTCTTTGGCTAATTCAGCAATTGTGGGTTCGTTACGTTCCCATTTTTTAGCATATGGCATGTTAAAATCGAAGCTGTGGCAAGAATCACAGTAAACCATCGATTTTTCATGCGCGCTGTGACAAGAGGTACATGCAACTTCACCAGGAAAATGGGACGCATGAGCATTATAATGTTCATGTTTTGTGGTTTCGGCAACTTCTTCTAACGTGCCATGACAAGACACACATTGCGCATTTTCATAAGTTAAGCTGTCATTTGATAGTTCACCATCAGGTTGGTGACAACTATCACACTCTTGGTTTTCTACATGGAATTCAGCTAAGTTATCAGCAGCAACAGCATTGCCCATTAGGCCTGCTGTTCCCATTAATGTTGCAAGGCACACTGCAAGTTTCATCTTTTTCATTTTTGCTCCCCCTTCTACATTTAATGATCATCAATCCATTAATTATAGAAGTCCTCTCATTGTTTTGTTTGGTTGAAGTCTATTCACTTCATTTCAAAAGTACTGGCTAAATTCGCACTCAATTTGTCCAGTCATTACTTTCGCTCAAATTAATTTTTACCTAAGCGGCGACAATCAACAACTAGATAACTTGAAGGGTTGGTGGAAATGACAACTCAATCACAAGCATAAAGATACGCTATGCAAAGATGCATAGTTAAAAAGAGGTATATGCAATTTTGCATAGTCAATGTAGCGCTAGATCACATCGATAAAAATCATTAAAACCGTACATAACGATTTACTAATTCGCGTAATGCAGCACAGTTTCACATGTGCTAAATAGGTAATATTGCGCCATGAGATATCTACTTCTATTACTTATCGTTATCACCTTACCTGTGCTTGCTCAAGAAAGTATTGTCTTTGGTGTACACTCAAAAACGGCGCCCTTAGAGTGGCGTAATAACGGGGTGGATCAAGGCTTTAATGTTGAGTTAATGGATAGGATCGGTCAACTCACAAATAAGCGCATTATTATTCGCCGTAAGAGTTTTCAGCAGTTAGTTAAAGATGTACATAACCCCAATAGTGATATTGATGTTATTGCAGTAGTAAGCCCTGTGAATATGGACCGCAAGTTAAGCCAATCTGATCCTATCTACGCGACTCATGCTAAAGCGTATACTTTGCAGGGTAAAGCGTTAATCAATAATTGGGCAGACCTTGTTGGTAAGCGAGTTGCCATTAAAAAAGGCGCTTTTGTTGATGTTTATTTGTCAGGCCATCTGCAAAACTTCGATCGAGTTGACGTTGATCTTTATGAAACCGGTTTTCAACAGCTGATTACAAACCAAGTCGATGTAGTTATTGCTGAAAGCTTTGTCGCTCGTCGTTTACTTCCCCTTTATCCATCTGTTCGCAGTTCAAGCGATGCGCTAATTTTCGGTGCTTTTAATTTTGTCAGTCATGGTAAAAAAGCGGCACTGTTGTATCAAATAAACGAAGCGCTTAGGCAGTTAAAACTGTCAGGTGAATACGACAGACTTGTTAATAAATGGTTTGGTACTGGGCGAGAAAAAGTAGACTTAACGTCTACCGAAAAGCGCATGTTCTCCCTTGCTATTCTAGTCGCGATTGTCTCTGCCATGGGGATGGTCTACACCGGACTTATTAGCGTCAGTCTGCGTCGTCATACTAAAGCTCTCGATGCTGAATTAATTCAACGAAACCGCATTGAAGCTGAGATATCTGAATTGTCAAAACAGTTTCAATCTGTGCTTGATGGTATGCCCCACGGCGTAACTATCGTCAATCAAGAATTACAACGCTTATGGAGTAACGATAATAATATTGACTTGCTTGTGTCAGATGATTTTTATTACATCGACAATCAAACATTTGTATTTAAAGCGGCCGTGAGCGATGTGTTATCTAATCAAAAATCGTTAACCGCAGATATGGTATATCGACAACAATTTTGGCAATTACAAATACATCCTATTGCGAAAGATCAGGTGGTGGTTCTACTTGAGGAATCAACCGAGCAACATCGACTGCGTCAGGCCAATGAAGAAGCCAGCAGGTTAGCCTCTTTAGGAGAATTATCAGCGGGGATTGCTCATGAAATCAATAATCCAACGGGGTTAATTGTACATGCCGTATCATTGTTTACAGCGGCATTGAAAGACTTAACACCCGCGGCAACGCATTATCAAAAACAGAACCCTTTTTGGCTGATTGCGGGGCTAAATCCAGAGGTTGCAATAAAAGAACTGCAATATAGTTGTGGCTCAATAGAAGAGGGTGCAAAACGGATCAGCCGGATCGTTAATGATTTAAAACGTTACGCCATGCCGCATATTGCAGATGAATATATGCGAGTTTGTCTCAATGATGTTGTGCAAGTTGCTTTGCGCCTGACCGCTAATCAAACAAAATACCATTTAGTCACTACAGTACAATGTGAGCGCAAGCCAACGATTATTGGTGATGCTCAACAATTGCATCAGGTATTAATTAATCTCATTCAAAATGCGTGTAATGCTTGTGCTGCACAACCTGGAACCATAGTTATAGAAACAAACATAGAAGACAATAAAGCCATACTCAGTATTATCGACAATGGATGTGGCATGACCAGCTCGACGTTAAAGCGCATTACTGAGCCCTTTTTTACCACCAGACGCAATGAAGGTGGCAGTGGCTTAGGATTATCGGTGTGCAGCAAAATAATAAAAGAACATCAAGGTGAAATGCAGGTACAGTCAAATGTCGGTGAAGGCACAAAAATTCGTTTGGTTTTTGCATTAGAGCAACAAGGTTAGTACATGAAACTTGCTAGAAATATTCTCTTAGTAGACGATGAAGCCGCTTGGTTACGGACACTTGCGGTAACGTTAAATAGACTTGTTCCTGAAGCGGATATTGATACCTGTATTGATAGTCGCCAAGTAAAGAGTCGCTTACAAGTTGGCGACTATGCACTCGTGTTAGTTGATCTCACTATGCCATTCCACTCTGGTGAAGAGTTATTGGCGATGATCCGCAGCGACTTTCCGAATACCCGCGTCATTATTGTGACCGGTGTCAATGAGGTCGATACTGCGGTACGTTGCATTAAAAATGGTGCTTATGATTACTTTATTAAAACAGATAATGTCGATGACCTTGCACGTACTGTTCGCCGAGCACTTGAAGTTGTCGGGCTTGAAAGAAACTACCTCTTTATAAAAGAGAAGTTTTTAAGCCGTACATTAGATAACCCCCAAGCGTTCAATAATATTTTAACTTGTGAGCCACAGTTATTAGATCAGTTTCGATATCTTGAGGCAGTATCATGTAGTCCTGAACCTTTATTAATATATGGTGCAAGTGGAACAGGTAAAAGTGAATTTGCTAAATCTTGTCACGCACTTTATAGCCCTAATGAGCCGTTTATGAGTATTAGCCTTGCAGGCATTAGTAGTGAATATTTTGAGCAAAAAATGTGTGGCCAGTTGTATCATCACAGCAATGGTGAACTAGAAGCTGTAGCAGGTTTATTACATCAAGTGGGTGGTGGGGTGCTTTACCTAAACGAAATTGGTGCCTTGCCGCTTGATGCTCAAGTTAAGTTATTAGCACTATTAGAAACCAAACAATATTACCCTATAGGTAGCGACACAGCCTACCCAGTAAAATGTAAGTTTGTGGTATCTACCCAAGATGATTTACTAAAACTTCATCAAGCCGGTGAGTTTAGAAGCGATCTACTTTATCGTTTGCGCGCCCATAAAATTAAATTACCGCCATTAGCCGATCGCCAGTTGGACATTGCGATGTTAATTAATCATTTTATAGCCTTAGCGGCAGCAGAAATGAATTTACCAGCGCCAATTCAACCGGCAGATTTAGCCTCTAAGTTAGCCTGTTATGACTTTCCCGGCAATCTACACGAGCTGAAAGGCATGGTATTTGATGCCGTGAGCAGAAGCGATGGTATTGGGCTTAATACTTGTTCTTTTATGGAAGCAATCAATGAACACAAGTCTTTAACCGACGCACCACAAGACCAAATTATATTCCCCAAATTATTGCCAACAATTGCACAGATGAATCAGGCGTTAATTGATGAAGCAATGAGCCGCACAGCTAATAATCAAACCGCTGCAGCACAAATGCTGGGGATCAGCCAAAGTGCCTTAAGTCGACGACTAAAGGGAGATTAGCATTAATAAAAACGACGACCGTCCAGGGTAAGTGTTAGAGCACATTTTATTACCCGTGTTCGGAAGATGGCTATATCAGAGTAGTGCTTATTGATAAGGTTCGAGCTTGAAAATATAACAGTCTGACATAAATCGCGTGGCGGCTAATAGCTGTTGTTCTATTTTTTCTGCATAATGAAGTGTTAAGATAAATTTGATTAAGATTGATTTATCCAATTGCTACCATCCTCTTAACCCTGCATTAACCAGCCTGTCGGTATGCTTGCTCCATTGTTGTGTAAAACACAATTTTGGAGACGTAATTCATGACCGTAAACACGACTGTACGTGTTGGTATGCTGGCATTAATAACAATGAGTTTGTTAGGTTGCAGTGTGATGCCATCTACAAATTTTAATGAGCTGGCTATTAATGCCGAAACTAATGTTAGCCAAACATTACTCGCTGATTTATTAGCCCGCTCTACCGTGCAAGATGAGCCACAGCAAGTTGTGGTATTACTAACGGATCTTGTTGATTTACCTGAACTAAAGAAATTCATTCGAGCGTCTATGCACAACAACCCCAGTCTTCAACAAACTGTGGTTGCGTTAAATATGGCTTACGCCCAACACGGAATAACTTCGGCGAGTCGTTTACCCAGTGTTGATGCCAGTTTTAGTGGAACGTCAACCGAAGATAGTACTGACAGTTACACGAGTGATATCACCGTTAGTTGGGAGTTAGATTTATGGCAGAAAATTGCTGATAGCAGTAATGCGGCTCAAAAAGATATTGCCAGTTCCCAAGCCAGTTTACGAGGCGCACAAGATCTTGTTGCCGCCAATATAATGCGAAGTTGGTTAGCCATTAGTCTTAAACAACAATTGGTTGCTATAGAAACTAAGCGTTTAGAGGTGCTCGATAATAATAAATCATTGATCCTTGATCGCTACCGTGTGGGGCTTGGCAGTTTAGAAGATTTAGACAGTGCCAATACTAACAGTGCGTCTAAACGAGCGACATTAATTGATTATCAAGAACAGCTGGCACAAAGCCAACGCAGCTTAGCGCTGTTATCAGGCCAATGGACTGGGGAGGATTTGCCGTTAACGATTCCAGCTCAATTCCCCACAGTGCTGAATCCTATCAGCCATTTACCAGAGCAGCATCTTGGCCGACGTCCTGACTTACAAGTGGCTTTTTATAATATAGAAGCAGAAACATTACGGACTAAAGCAGCTTATAAAGCGATGCTGCCTTCTATTAATTTGTCTGCCAGTTTGTCTGATATGGCAGAGTCGCCCAGTGAAGCGTTACTAACAGGTCCTTTGTGGAGTGTACTAGGGCAGTTGTCTGCGCCACTCTTTCAAGGTGGCAAGTTAACATCACAAGCAGAGCTCGCGCTGTTAACCACTGAGCAGCATTTTTGGATATACCAAGACACCTTGTTAACCGCTGTTAACGAAGTTGAAAACGCTGTGGGACAGGAATATTCATTAGCACAACAGCAACAACATGTGGCTGAGGCGCTCAAGAGTGCTGATCGCAGTGTTGTGAGTTATCAAGAAAAATATCGTCAAGGCTTAGTTGATATTTTTGATCTACTAACGGTGCAACAGCAAACCTATGATCTTCAATCTCAGCTCGCTACCACCATTTATAACCGTCTTATAAACCGTATTGATTTGGGTCTAGCGCTTGGCTTAGGGGTATCCGCATGAAACTGAACCGCATGAACGTTATCGTGACGCTTTTTTCTGTTGGCAGTATTTTTGGTGTTTTAGCATTTAACGCTGCGCAAATGCCTGCGCCAAGCCCAAAGGCCAAAAATAACACTGCCGGTCAAGCCGCACCGGAGTATACGGTCGTTGCATTAGATATTGCACCGACACAATTACTGCCACAAGTTGGCGTGGTATTGGCTCAGGCACAACAATATCAAGCTAAGGTGGTGGGGTTTGGTGAGGCTAACTCTCGTTATCAACTGACATTTACCTCGGAGGTGAGTGGTCGGGTGACACAGCTTAATCAACAGTTTGAATCAGGCCAAGTGGTTAAGCAAGGTACTGAAATTGCAATAATTAATGACTTGAGTTATCAACAAGCGTTAACACAAGCTCAGGCAAATGTTGCCCAAGCTGAACTGGATTTGTTAGAAGAACAACGCCAAGGCGAACAGGCTAAATCAGAATGGTTACGCTCAGGCGTGGCAGGAGAGCCTGCATCACCTTTAGTATTACGCACGCCACAATTAGCCCAAACTACGGCTGCATTAACTAACGCCAAACTTGCGCTAAAGAAAGCCCAACAAGATGTTGAATACACCCATGTTAAAGCGCCGTTTGATGCTTTAGTGGTTAGTCGTGATATACAACCGGGTAGCTATGTACAAGCCGGCACTCAACTTGCGACATTGTATAGCGTGGCAGAAGTGGAAGTGAATGTTCCTTTGTCTGAACAACAATGGAAAAACTTGCCTGAAGTGACGAATCAACAACTCAGTAAAGCTCCATGGGCGGTGACGCTACAAAGTGCTGATGGCCTCAATCGATGGCAAGGTTACGTGGAACGAGTTGAACAACATGTGACAGAACAATCCCGCCAACGCTCACTCATTGTGGTGGTTGATCGTCCATTAGCACAACCGGCTAGGCTTTACCCTGGTACATTTGTTAAAGCCAACATTCTTGGTAAGTCGGTGCAACATATTTGGCAATTACCGTCTTCGGCAATTTCTCAACAAGGTGATATTTGGTTTGTAGATGAGGCAGGATTATTAACTAAAGCGCCTGCAACAGTCTTGTTCGAGCAAGACAGTTTTGTGTATGTAGAGCCAGTTAATCAAAGCGATGATTTGCCTACCCAAGTGGTAAAACGTCCCTTAAGCAGTTTTAAAGTTGGCACCAAAGTGTTGGCTAAGGTTGAGGGATAAATCATGACGCAATCATCACAACACACTGGTGCAATTGCTTGGTTTGCCAGAAACTCAGTCGCGGCTAATTTATTACTCATTGGCATGATTGTGGTAGGAGTGTTTTCGCTTAATACATTGCGTAAAGAGGCATTTCCCAGCTTACAACCAGACAGGGTTACAGTGTCTGTAACGTACGACAGTGGCGATCCGGCTTTAGCAGAAGAAGGTATTGCGATTAAGATTGAAGATGCGCTGGAAACGGTACCCGGAATTAAACGCATTACTTCAACGTCGAACGCTAATGGCAGTAGTGTGATGATAGAGAAAACCAGCTCTTATGATTTAGACACCTTGTTAACCGATATTAAAACCAATGTCGACGCGATTAATAACTTTCCTACCGAAGCTGAAAAACCGGTTATTGATAAAATGCGCATGCAAGATCATGCCTTGTGGATACAACTTTATGGTGCAGCGGATAGGACCACCTTACAAGCATTGGCTGAGCAATTAAAATCCGATTTGTTGAGTCAATCAGCAATCCATGATTTGGAAATTAAAGCCAAAGCTGAACCGATGATTTCTATCGAAATCGACGAAGTTAAGCTGCAATCTTACGGATTAACATTAGCCAATATTTCTGATGCAATTAACGCTGAATCGTCGTCTTCCATTACTACCAGTTTATATAACGACGAAAAATCTGTCAGGCTCAAAGTGTCTGATCAAGCTTACAATGTTCAAGATTTTATCGCGATTCCGATAATGAGTAATAGCGATGGTTCACTGATCCGTTTAGGGGATATTGCGACAGTCATAGATGACTTTGCCGATGACACGTTTGTGTTGTCTCGTTACAACCAAGTCAATGCCAGTGCAATTGAAATTGTAATGGATGAAAATGGCGATATTGTCAACATTGTTGAGCAAGCTAAACAAGTGGTAGAACGTTGGCAAAATAACAATATGTTACCTGCAGATGTGCATATTGCGACGTGGAATGACAAAAGTTCATTGATCACTGAACGTCTAGCATTATTGGTTAAAAATGCTCTTAATGGTATTGCGCTGGTCTTTATTATTTTGGCGTTGTTTTTAAATCTTCAGGTCGCATTTTGGGTTGCGGCAGGTTTACCGTTTGTGTTTTTTGGCACCTTATTTTTTATGACCAATCAATTTGCCGGATTAACCATTAATGAAATGACCACCTTTGGTTTCATTATGGCATTGGGGATTGTGGTTGATGATGCAGTGGTCATTGGCGAAAGCGTTTACAGCACGCGTAAAAAAGAAGGCGATACAATAGAAAACACCATTTTAGGTACAATGAAAGTTGCCACTCCGACCGTTTTTGGCGTATTGACTACCGTAGTGGCTTTTTTAGCATTGGCCAATGTTGAAGGCCGCATGGGGGAAATTTACGCCCAATTTGGCATAGTGGTGACCATTTGTTTGTTGCTGTCGCTGGTGGAGTCTAAGTTT
Source organism: Shewanella sp. A22 (assembly GCF_053850585.1). Lineage (NCBI taxonomy): Bacteria > Pseudomonadati > Pseudomonadota > Gammaproteobacteria > Alteromonadales > Shewanellaceae > Shewanella > Shewanella sp. A22. The sequence goes on along the minus strand of NZ_JBSQBN010000024.1, from coordinate 32,249 downwards.
ATTTTGCCGTCTCACTTGGCTCATATTAATACCCATAAACCGCATAGCAAAGGGTGGTTTAGTCGCCTTCAGCACGGAGCTGACTTTGGCTTACAGTGGTTTAGCCGTGTGATATACAGTCAGGTTATTGCCTTTACACTGCGGTTCCGTTATGCGGTTGTTGTCATGTTTGTGGCGTTGTTTTTATTGGTTGCCGGTATGCCATTAACAGGCAGTGTGCGAATTGCCTTTTTTCCTGATATTCCTGGGGATTCTGTCAGCGCCGATATGACAATGCAAAATGATACTAGTTTTGGTCAGACCCATAAAAACTTGCTAACGTTAGAAGCAGCAGCTAAGCAAGTAGACCAACAGTTATTGGCTCAATATCGGCAGGCTAATAATGATACAGAGCATCATGACAGCGACATTACCAGTTTACAGGTTATTGCTCAAAGCAGTGCATCAGGCCAAGTGAAGGTCGAATTGTCAGCAGACAGTGTTTACACATTAAAAGCGTTTACCCAACAATGGAAGTTAGCTGTCGGGCAGATGGAAGGCGTAAAAAAACTCAAGATATTATCTAAAATGGAAATGTTGGATAACTTTAAAGTTGAGCTTAAAGCGTGGGATGACGACACCGTTTCAGCTGCGGGCAATCAATTACTCGCCAAGTTACAAACCATAAAAGGAGTTAGCGGGATTGATCATAATTTAGATTTGGGCGAACCCCAATATCGTTTTGAATTAACTGAGCAAGGCCGCGCACTAGGCTTTGACACTGGAACCTTATCGGCACAGATATTACAGTCTTTTGGTGGTGGTATTGTGCAGCGTTTTCAGCGTGGAAAAGATGAAGTTAAAGTACGGGTTCGTTATCCTGAATCTGCCCGTCAAACCTTGGCCGATATCCAACGAGCTAATGTCAGAACTGCAGATGGTATCGTAGTACCATTGAGTAGTGTGGCAAAAATATCATCGGACTATCAACCGTCTGAAATTACCCGCATTGATAACCAACGGGCGGTATACATTAGTGCAGTGCTAGATAAAGATATTATTGCATCCAATGAATTAGTCAGCCAGTTACAGCAGACGTTAGTACCACAGTTATCTGCACAATATTCAAGCTTAACGTTTGATTTTGCTGGCGAGGCTGAGCAGCAAGCTGAAACAACCAGTTCAATGGAGACCATGTTTGTACTGGCATTAATTGCAATTTATGCCTTATTGGCTATTCCGTTAAAATCTTATGCTCAGCCATTAATTATCATGACCGCCATTCCGTTTGGTATTGTTGGCGCTATTTTAGGCCATTGGTGGAATGACTTAACCATTAGTATATTATCGCTAAATGGTATATTGGCGCTCAGCGGAGTGGTGGTCAATGACAGCCTATTATTGGTGTCGCGTTTTAATGAATTAGTTAAAGACGAAGGAATGTCGGTACGTGATGCTATTGTTGAATCCTGTACCGGACGTTTACGTGCGGTGTTATTAACCTCGGTGACAACCTTTGCAGGGCTAGCGCCATTGTTAGGTGAAACGTCACTACAAGCACAATTTTTGATCCCCGCCGCCGCGGCTTTGGGTTATGGTATTTTGTTTGCGACCGTAATTACCTTAGTGTTGACGCCGTCATTGCTGTTGATTCAATGTGATATCAAAGCGTTTATTTCTAAAATAAAGAGTAAGTTACATCCAAATAGCAATACGGTAACGCCAATATCGTCGTCACACTAAGGAGTACACTTGATGTTCACCGCTAAATTGCAGTTGTTATTGGTTGAAGATGATCTCGACTTAGCTACGGCGGTGATCGAGTATTTAGAGTTAGAAGATATTCTGTGTGATCACAGCGCAAATGGGCTCGCAGGGCTTAGTTTGATCCAGCAAAATCATTATGACGCCGTTATTTTGGATTTAAATTTGCCTAAAATGAGCGGCTTGCAAGTATGCGACTCTGTGAGGGCTCAAGGCATTGATGTGCCAGTATTAATGTTAACAGCCCGCGATACACTAGATGATAAACTTAGCGGTTTTGCTAACGGCACCGATGACTACTTAGTTAAGCCGTTTGCCATGGAAGAATTGATTGTACGGGTTAAAGTGTTAGCAAGGCGCCGCAGTGGCCAAGTACAACGCCTTACTGTTGCAGACTTAAGTGTCGACTTACAGCAAAAGCAGGCTTATCGCAGTCATATTGCATTAAAGCTGTCGCCAACAGCATTAAAAATCCTAACGGTGTTAATGCGCGCCAGCCCAAACCCGGTTACGCGGGATAAGCTGATGCAAAGCGTGTGGGGCGATGAACAACCCGACAGTAACAGTTTAAAAGTACACATCTTTAATTTACGCAAACAAGTTGATGGCGACAATGAGCTAAAGTTGCTGCATACCGTAAGTGGCCATGGTTTTGCGATTAAAAATAGCCAACAGGACAGTGATTAAATGAAACTGACTCCGAGTCTGCGACTGTTTGTGCTGCTGGTTATGCTGTTTACCGGTATTAGCACTATTTTAATTTTATCTGTGCTCAGTGTGCATTATTTTATTTTTGGTATGGATCAAACCTTAGAATCTGTAATGTATGCTCAAGCACAAGAGCAGCAGGTCGTGGATGGCCAGCCAAAAACAACACGTCTTTTTACTGTGGCTTCACGTTGGCAAGATTTGCCAGAAGCGATCCAACAAAATATTACACCAGAACCGAGCGCTTTTAATGTGTTACATAAAAACATCATTGGCGGATCCCCTATTAAGCCACCAGAAAAAGGCTTTTTTGTGATAAAAGTGCTTAAAGGCGATGAGGTCCGATATGTCTCGAGTACCTTTGATAGCCAAACTCATAACATTTCTCAATCTGGAAGAATGCCATTTTTTTTGGTGATATTAATCACGGCTGTTTTAGGTATTGTCATGTTTACTATTGTGCTGGTGTTGATGATGCGCAAAGTGGCACGGCCTATGGGAAATTTAAAGAATTGGGCTAAAGAGCTCAACACCCAACAGCTTGAGCAGCCAATGCCCGACTTTCATTACAGCGAGCTCAACACTTTAGCGAATATCATTAAATCCAGTTTAAGCTCGGTTCAAGACAGCTTAACCCGAGAGCAGCAGTTTTTAAGTTATGCCAGTCATGAACTGCGCACACCCATTGCGGTTATTCGTACTAATACTGAGTTACTGCAAAAGCTGATAAGCAAAGGTGGTAGTGCTGAAAAACAAGCGCCAGTTGTTAATCGCATTGAGCGTGCCGGGCTGACCATGACCGATCTCACCGAGACGTTATTGTGGTTAACACGACGAGATAATAAAAGTTTACCTATAAACAATGTCCATTTAGGGCATCTTATTAACCAGTTAGTGCAAGATTTAACCTATTTAACTCACGGTAAAAACATTGAAATTAAAATCACAACCGATGATTCAGAGCATCAACTGCCAGAAACCCTGTGCAGGATTATTATGACCAATCTGATCCGTAACGCTTTGCAGCACACCATTGAAGGGAGTGTCACTATTCATCAGTCGGGCACGTCGGTGAGTATTATTAATCAGTGTGAATCTTACACTAACAGTAATGATGATTTAGGTTTTGGTTTAGGGCTTGAACTCACCACAAGACTGATTACCCAATATGATTGGGATTATCAAAATATTGAAACGGATAGCGGTGGCCGTAAAGTTTCTGTCAATTTTAGCCTGTAAGGCATTAAGCTATAAAAGCCATCTACAACAATAGGTGGCATTTTTGTATGTGCGGAATCCCAACGTATTACTTTTATTTACATTATAATGAAATGATAATCATGTTATCACTAAGTGGTAATATAATTTGATTGTGCTGGGCAGTAATCGGCCTATAATGAGGGGTATCTCTTACATACCGACGCCGCATTAGGTTATGGGATCGCCTCAATGAAATACCGTTCACATTTATTTTCACTTCGTATTGGCAATGCGCTTAGAGAGTCTTTAAAAGACGCCCCTTACAAAGCCAGTACTTTTTCTAAAGATTTATTAGCTGGCTTAACGGTTGGCATTATTGCTATACCCCTGTCGATGGCGTTGGCCATTGCCATAGGTGTAGCACCTCAATATGGGTTATATACCGCCATTATTGCCGGGTTTATTATTCCATTATCTGGTGGTTCTCGTTATAGCGTATCGGGTCCTACTGCCGCGTTTGTTGTGATTCTATATCCCATTGTTCACCAATATGGCCTGTCTGGTTTATTGCTTGCCAGTATTTTATCTGGAATTATCTTGATCATCATGGCGCTGTTTCGGCTAGGGCGATATATTCAATATATTCCAGAACCAGTCACTTTAGGTTTTACCGGCGGTATTGGCGTGGTGATTGCGGTGCTGCAAGTAAAAGACTTTTTTGGACTAAGCATTGAGGAAATGCCCGAAAGCTTTGTGGGTAAAGTGGCGGCATTATCGCAAGCGTTACCTGAATTGTCGTTACCGACAGTGGTTGTGGGAGTAAGCACATTACTGGTGTTTATCATATGGCCTAAATTTAAGTTGCCCGTTCCAGCCCATCTTCCTGCCGTTGTCGTTGCTAGTCTCGTTGCCTTAGTATTGAACCTACAAGGATTTAATGTGGCGACTATCGGTTCCACTTTTAGCTTTACCTTGGCTGATGGCACCACAGGGGCGGGTATTCCATCAATGTTACCCGATTTTCAATGGCCTTGGTTACGCACTCAGGTAGATGACGTGCCATTGGTATTCAGTTGGCAATTGGCCAGTGATTTATTGTCTGCAGCGTTTGCCATTGCCATGTTAGGCGCCATTGAATCATTATTATGTGCAGTAGTGCTAGATGGAATGTCGGGGCAGAAACACAGCGCGAATAGCGAGTTACTCGGCCAAGGTATTGGTAATATTATTGCGCCATTTTTTGGCGGTATTACTGCCACCGCTGCTATTGCTCGTTCGGCTGCTAACTATAAAGCCGGTGCGGTTACGCCATTTGCTGCAATGATCCATGCCGTTGTGGTGTTAGTGTCATTGTTATCTCTTACGACTATTTTGGCTTATATTCCTATGGCTGGTATGTCGGCATTGTTGCTGATGGTGGCATGGAACATGAGTGAAGCACCAAAAATTGTTCATTTAATTAAAAAAGCCCCTTCAAGTGAAATACTGGTTCTAATGGTGTGCTTGTTATTGACGATTTTCTTCGACATGGTGATAGCGATCAGTTTCGGGATTATTTTGGCGTCATTATTGTTTATGAAACAAGTGGCCGATATGACCAAGGTTCATGATATTAGCGAACATAAAAAGCTGGTTAATGTCACCTTACCTCCACGCTGGAAAGTCTTTAAAATTAATGGCCCATTGTTTTTTGCCGCCGCAGATAGTGTTTTTGGCGAATTAGGCTATTTAAGTACCGACGAAGATGGGGTAATTTTATATCTTGATGGGGTGTCTATACTCGACTCAGGTGGGGTGTCTGCCTTGTATAAATTTATCAATAAATGTCATCACCATAATACTCGAGTATTGCTGGCTGACTTTCAATTTCAACCGCTTAAAACCTTGGCTAAAGCAGGCTTTAAGCCCGATGGTGTACAATGTGTGACTTATTCTACTTTGGCTGACGCCCTCGATGCTGTGGCGGTACCTGAGCCCAAATAGTTTATGTTAGAGGATCGATAACAGCAGGGAATAAGTCTGTTTGATAGCCGTTTATTATCATTAGTGGAATTGGTATGACTAACTTACAAACTCACACGCAGCCATGCGTGTGAGTTTAAATGGATAGAGTCTTTCAGCCAGGCAACGTTAAGAATTACTTTGCCACTTCAACATAATGCCAACTTTCGCCAACATGTAACCTGACAGAATTCACTTTTTTGTCGCGCTCAACATTGATGTGATTAACCTGTTTTGACCATAATTCTTGCAAAGTGGTCATTTTTAAATAAAACCCTTCCATGTCAGCTGTTATCGGTGTTTCTTGATAAACCCACAAATACTTACCTTGTAATTCAGTGCCAACGTAGGTCAAGGTTAATGGGTGTTGCTGTTGATCCAGCATCGAAAACATTGAAATAGCATAATAAGCAAATGCTTCACGGCTAACGGGATCGCTAATAATATCAGTATTTTTATCAATCACTCGTTGTGCCGCATGTTCAGCATCATGCAGATAAAATCGATGTTGAATTTCCAGCATTCCGCTGTGCTGATTAAACACGATACTGGTATAAGCTTCTTTTTGCTGGTGGGCATTAGCCGCACCAGCAAAACATAATAAACCCACCAGACTGAGCCAAAAGAACATTGAAATACGCATTATTTCTTCTTCACTTTAATGTCAGGGTCTTTTAGTGCTTCTTTGTTATCGTGCATGATATCGCGATACTTATTCCCTTTACGCTCCTCTTCTTTAAAGGCTTCAATGCGTGACGGAATAATTTGTCTTGGGTAATAATTGTTTTCAATATCAACATCGGCGGTTTCACCACGACGATCGACTACCGCAGACACCAATATCTTATCTTTGTCAGTCACAATCAGTTTATTGACTTCAAACGGTGAACGACGCCAAATTTCAGCTGGAATCATCATTGATTCTGTATCACCATTCTCAAAAGTGAGCTCGAGTAAAATCGGCATCACCAAGCCGCCAAGATTACTGAAGTTAAACACGTAATAATTTTTATCTTCTTTTAATGCTCTTGCCAGAGCTTGTTGCTCCCATGGATCGAGCTCCGCGTGCTTTTTATTGTATTTATTACGTTGTTTATTGGTGACGCTAAATTGATCATGCTGGTCATGATAATCGGCACTGTCAGCATTTAATTCAACCCAGGTTTTTTGGCCACTTTGCTGATTACGTTCAACCGACAATGGCAGCGGTTTTTCTTGGTATGCCTGACGACGGCGCTCAAAATCAATATCAGGATTATTGGTATCTAAACGTAATTTGTATATACGGTCGAGTGAAATATCCACATGATCTGTGGTGTAAAACCAGCCGCGGAAAAACCAATCTAAATCGACTCCAGAGGCTTCTTCCATGGTGCGGAAAAAGTCGCTTGGTGTTGGGCGCTTATTCATCCAGCGGCGGCTGTATTCTTGAAAGGCAAAATCAAATAACTCACGGCCTAAAACCACTTCGCGTAAAATGTTTAATGCCACCGCAGGTTTAACATAAGCATTTGGCCCAAGCTGTAACACACTGTCTGACTGGGTCATTACTGGCACTTGTACGTTAGACTTCATGTATTCGAGCACGTCACTCGGCTCACGACCCCACGACAGATTTGGGTCCCATTCGCGGGTGGCAATACCATCTAAAAAGCTGTTTAAGCCTTCGTCCATCCAGGTCCATTGGCGTTCGTCTGAGTTTACAATCATCGGAAAATAATTATGGCCCACTTCATGGATCACCACGCCGATTAAGAATTGTTTTTCAGACAAGGTATACGTGCGGCTTTCATCGTCATGCCAAATAGTGCGCGGACCATTAAAGCTAATCATTGGGTATTCCATGCCGCCTACTGGGCCATTGACGCTATTGGCCGTAGGGTAAGGATAGTCAAAGGTAAAGCGTGAATAGACCTTTAACGTGTGGATTATGGATGCGGTTGAATAACGCTGCCACAGTTCGCCACCTTCTTTAGGGTAGAAAGACATCGCCATCACTTGCGGATTACTGCCGCCTTGCTGATAGCCTTGTGCGTCCCAAATAAATTTGCGTGATGATGCCCAAGCAAAGTCACGCACATTTTCGGCTTTAAAATGCCAGGTTTTAGTGCCTTTTTCGGTACTAGACTCGTTAGCGATCGCTTCGTCTTTTGAGACAATAAATACTGGTTTGTCGGCGGTTTTCGCCTTATCTAAACGCTGTAGTTGTTGAGATGACAATACGTTTTTGCTGTTTTGCAAAACGCCAGTGGCGGTGACAATATGGTCACTGGGTACCGTCATGCTGACATCGTAATTACCAAACTCTAAGGTAAACTCACCACTGCCTAAAAATTCTTTGTTGTGCCAAGCTTCGTAATCGGAATAACTGGCCACGCGAGGAAACCACTGCGCCAATAGGAAGATGTCATTGCCGCCTTCACGCTTGTCATCAGGGAAATGCTCATAACCTGAACGCGCGCCTACAGCATCTTCTTCTAAAATATTGTATGCGTAGTTAATTTTTAACTTAGTGGTGTTGTTGGCTTTAAGCGGCTGCGGTAAATCAACCCGCATTTGCGCACCCACTATGGTGTATTTTAATGGCTTGTTACTTGTGTCTGTCACGCCATTGATGCGATAGCCCATGTCGTTATCGGCTAAAAATTGTTGGCGACGTAGAGTATGCAAATCTATTTTAGCAAACGCTTTATCACCATAAGTTTCATTGGCATTGACGCTATCATCCACACCTGTAAAGGTGGCGCTTCGCTCAGCTATTGAGTCTGATTTAAAGCGGTTTTGTTCTAGTTGCAACCACAAGTACTTAAGCGTGTAAGGTGAGTTATTGTGATAAGTAATCACTTGTTCGCCACTTATGCTGCGTTGTTGTTCATCAAGAGTGACCTTGATTTGGTAATCAACTTGTTGTTGCCAATAGTCTTTACCTGGCTCTCCAGCGGCGTTGCGGTAGTCGTTTGGTGTTGGGAGGCTTTCTTCCAGTTGACGAAACTTGTCGTCAAAATGACCTTTGCTTTGCACTATTTCAGAAGCCGAACTAGAAAAAATAATTGAACTGGTTAATGCCAATAACAGCAGTTGACGATACACGCGCATAAACACTCCTTTGGCGTCAGTGAGCTGATACCAATATTTCAAAATACTATTCTTTATCTTTTTGTCGGCGGAGTGTAACTAAATTGGCGAGCTTATGCAGTGATTAGAATGTTACGAAGTTTTGCACCTTGCTGATGCCAATTCCGTATGGCATAAAACAGCGAGTGACATTATTTTAAGGAAGGAAGAAATTTCCGTAGATTTTTGTGGCGGGTTTTATCAAAAGTAACTTTAGGTAATGCATTATATTTATTGATAATTTGTTGATATTCGCCATTGGCCTTTAGCATATTGATGCCGTGAGTAAAGGTTTTTGCATGGGCCTCGTTTTGTTGATTAAAACCCACATACAAGGGCACAGGGTTACCTATCGTGCCCGCATAACGAAGTTGTTCACTTAAGTGCAATTGTCTAGCGGTGTATTCAATGACATTTTTGTTGTCGACAATCACTGAGTGACGTCCTTTCACTAGGCGAATAATGTTCATCGCTAGTGGGTCGCTCCCGGATGCAAAATAAGTATTGGCATGATCTCGAAACCAGTTTTCGAGTTCTGGGCCATAGTTGTAACCGTTTACGACTGCCGCTTGTTGGGTCTTATTAAGATCCGTAATATTTGTAAATGACTCATCGCTAGCCGCAAGAGTATAAAAGTCGTTGCTCTTGTAGCCCAAAATCACATCAGCTTTGAGTAATTGCTTTTCGACTATCGTGCTTGGGGTTAATGCGAGTACAGCGTCAACATTGTTCCTTTGCAGTTCAATTAAGGCGCGTTTATAAGGAATTGTAATAAACTCAACCGGCTTACCTTGTACTTCATACGCGCGGCGGGTGAGTTCAACAAGATAACCTGTTTGATTTTCGCAGATATAGGGGCACCAAATATCTGAGGCAATACGTATAGGCGCTGTATGGGCGTGAATACTGAATAGAGACAGTAAAACGATCAAGTACTTTAGCAAGTATTTTGCTCCATGATGTAAAAGGGGCGGGTATAGTAGTTGTTTAACGTTTATAGGCAACCTTTTTTGCTCAAAAAAGATACTACTTTAGTGTTTACTAACAAATGACGTTGGTTTTGTGAACGGTTTGCAGAAAACTGATAACAAGCAGCTCATTTGCGTTTCATTTAATTAACAATTGACGGAGGTAATATTTAATGTCGACATTAAATAGGCAATTCACCCATGTAGTGGTAGACCAGCCCGGTGAACCCAATGTCATGGCCATGACCCAATCAACACTGGCAATGCCCTCAAAAGGCCAAGTGACCATTAAGGTTTATGCCGCGGGCGTTAATGGCCCAGACATTAAACAACGGGTTGGTGCTTACCCACCGCCGGCAGACGCCAGTCCGATCCTTGGTTTAGAAGTAGCGGGTGAGATTGTTGATGTGGCAGATGATGTTACTCAATGGCAAGTTGGCGATAAAGTATGTGCTTTAGTGCCCGGTGGCGGCTATGGAGAGTTAGTCAACACTTACGCAGCTCATTGCTTACCTATCCCAACCGGCTACAGTTATGTGCAAGCAGCGGCTTTACCTGAAACCTTTTTTACTGTGTGGGGTAACTTGTTTATTCGCGGTGGACTTAAAGAAGGCGAAACGGTGCTTATCCATGGTGGGTCAGGTGGTATTGGCACTACCGCTATTCAAATGGCAAGCCGTTTAGGCGCGAGAGTTTTTGCCACTTCAGGCAGTGCGGAGAAATGCCAATACTGTCTTGAACAAGGTGCTAGTGTGGCAATTAATTACAACGAGCAACACTTTGTGGAGCCAATCCTAGAGGCAACCGGTGGCCAAGGTGTCAATGTGATTATGGACATTGCGGGTGGCGACTTTATTAATGAAAATCTCAAAGCCATCGCAACAGATGGGCGCATGGTATCGGTTGCCATGCAACGTGGTCCGCAAGCCACTGTTGATATTTTCCGCATTATGGCTAAGCGGGTTATTTGGACAGGGTCAACACTTCGGCCGCAAAGTGTGGTGAATAAGGCTCAAGTTGCTCACGGTTTAGCGCAATACGTATGGCCACTATTAAATAGTGGAGAAATGAGCATTCCAGTTGACAGTGTATTTGCATTTTCACAGGTGATCGAAGCACATCAGCGTATGGAGTCGGGGCTGCATAAAGGTAAAATTGTATTAAACCTGCAAGCTTAAGTGGTGAGTCGTTGTCAGGGGCACCTTATTTCGCAAGACGAATGGTTGTGATTGATTGCGATATTTTTTGATAAAAAACTTGAAGCTTGATTTTTTTAGGCTAAAGTCGTGGTGAAAGATGATTGGGCCAATATGGCTAATCAATTTTCAATTGAGAATTTTTTTGTGAAACATATAGCATTAAGGTGTTAAAAATTGGCTCCAACGGGCAATTTTGTGCAATTACGCGAAAATTTCATTGTTTTAGGCATTGATTCTCAGAAATATTCTGTTTAAATACCCACGTAAATACAGAACAGGTAATCGTGGTGCAGTTTGGGCGATTTACGCCCATTCCTTGCATCATTTTTAGGATATGTGTTGATTTAAGGGCGTTAGCATATATGTATAACACAGCAAAGAAACAACTTTGGTTTGGTGAATTAAGAACCGCAAAAGGTAACACGATTGTAGTTCATGATAATCAGCTGCCAGAAGCGTCACCAGGACGAATTTTCATGTACAACACCATCCGTAATACGATTGTTGAGTACGTAGAAGACATCGTTAAAGTTAACTTACATGACTTAGATGACGAACAAACAAAGGCTGCTATGGCTGAGTTTGGGGATGCTTGGAAAGCTGCACGTGCTGAGTTTATGTTAAAGCACCAATCACGGATAGACTTGTCAAAAGTGCCAGATACGGCACCACCTCGTAAAGCCAAACCAGTGGTTGAGCCAGATGAGGTCGTTGATTCAGATGATGATATTCCAGACTTTGATGATTCAGACGATGACGACGATGATGACTATGATGAAATGGGAGATAACATTGATGATTAATCGTTAATCGTTAATCGTTATTATTCAAGTTAACGGCATAAAGAATATTAACCATTCTTTATGTCGTTTATTCTTTGTCGAAACTGTCGACAATAATGGCCCCCATTGACGCGGGCATCGCAATTAAAATAATCCGCTTTAACGCCAATATTGGCTCTGTCATTAATGGCAATTTATTTAATGCCAGTAGCACAATACTCACCACTAATAACGTTAATATGTACGCTGCAATTACCCGCAACAAAAAGGCGCGTCTGCGTTTAATAATGTTGGCTTGAAATACGCTTTGATAAGCAAATAGGGTAATAAATGCCAGTGACAACACTACCACTAGCACCAAGTTTAATGTTGGTAAGCTGGCCGATAATCGCCAGGCTTCTTCCGAAAATGCAATCGGGACTGAAAGCGCAAAAGCCCCAACGGCAATCTGGCCGATATCTTCGGCATTAAAAGTGGGTTTAACTGGTTGGTTATTTTGCATCAAATTGATATCGACTAATGTGGTGATACACCTTACCTGGCGTTAGCCAAGCCTCACCGGGTAAGTTGGGTTGATTAGGTGAGTCGGGTAGCATTTGTGGTTCGATACACACAGCTTGGTGGTCGTTAAATACGCGCTGTTTTTTGCCTATAACGCCATGTAAAAAGTTAGCCCCATAAACTTGAACACCTGGTTGGTTAGTATAAACCGTCATACTGCGACCACTATTGGGGCTTGTTAAGCAGCCAAAGCGTTGCAAATCTGCACCGGGATTGTCTAATACATAACAATGGTCAAAACCGTTAGTGGCCGCGAGTGCGGCGCGTTCAGTTTGTACCGACATAGGTGTTGCATTGCTCATCTCTAAGTCGCTGCCAGCAGTAGGCTGTATTGACGTAGGTACACCCACATCGTTCATGGTGAGATAAGCTTTAGCATCGACTTGCAAGGTATGTTGGCTATTGGTGTCACTACGATTACCCTCTAGGTTAAAATAGCTGTGTTGAGTCAAGCTAATCGGACAGGCTTTATCTGTGCTGGCGAGTATTTCAACATATAAATTATTCCCCACTAAACGGTAGTCTAATTGTACTGTGCAATTACCGGGAAATCCCATGTCACCATCTGGGCTTTTTAAGGTTAAACGTACGCCGTCACTTAAGGTGCCTAGCTGCCATAATTTGCGGTTAAAACCTTCAACACCACCATGTAGGCAGTTAGTCGCTTGGTTAACGCTTAATTGGAACTGCTCGCCATTGTACTGGGTTTTACCGTTGGCAATTCGGTTACTATAGCGTCCGGCAATAGCACCTAAATGGGCTTGTTGGGCTAAATAATCATCGGCGCTATCGCAACCTAAAACAATATTTTTACGTTCACCATAGCGATCTGGAGTCCATAGTGAGCGAATGATGCCGCCTAAACTTAATACTTCAAGTGCGATGATGCCATTATCAATTCTAACCCGTTCAATTTCACCGCCACGGGGATCTTGCCAAGGTTCCAGCACACTAAAACGTACCATTGATGCCTCTCTAAACTGTAACGTGTTATCCGATGCGTCCTGCACCGCCACTGGCTGAACATAAGTAAATAGTTGCCTCAATACCTGTTTGTTTAAGGTATTGATTTTCGACTAAGTTAATCACGTCGTCAGTAAGGTCGTGATTAATTAACGCTAATACACAGCCATCACTCATGCGTACACCGCCTTGGTCGCCGATAAGCATCGAAATCATCGAGACCAAGGTGTCAATTTCGGGGCTGATAATGTCAAAATCATCGCGCATTGATGCTTGAGATTGCGCCATTAACTGACTAAAACGGGAAATATTATGTTGTTGTAACGCCCGCGCTGCGTGACTGGTCCGCTGGTTTTCGGTAATTATATGGCGAGCGCGACAAAACTGTTCATCGCTGAGCCTATGTTTATGTAGTGCTAGCTGGCTTAAAGATAAATCCCTTAGTGAATCAAGCTCAAGTAACTCGGTAATATGATTACATTCCCGTTTACGTTGTTCAAATTGTTGTATAAAGTGCTGACGATCTTGTTTTACGTCAATGACGATTAGGCTTAATTCTTCAGGTAATAATACGGGTTCGCTTTCAAGTTCTAAGCAATCAATCAATAATGCATGATCTGGTTCGGCCATCGCGCTAATCATTTGGTCCATGATGCCGCAATCTAATTGCATAAACTGGCTTTCGCCCCGCTGGGCTAATTGAGCAATCGCTAAAGGTGATAAATGTAATTGGCTGGCATAACTGATGGCAGTACCAAATGCGACCTCAAGTGCAGCCGACGACGACAAGCCCGCTCCGAGAGGCACGTCGCCAACAATGGCTAAATCTAACCCTTTGGCGTGTAAACCTGACTGACTCATGGCAGCGGTAACGCCTTTGAGGTAATGACTCCAATCATCCCCCGCGGCCACAGAACCTTCTTCGCCAAACTGCCACTGTTTTATTTGCCCAGGAAAAGCGGTGGTTACCGCCCTAAATAGATGGTCATCACGGTGTTTTACCGCAATTACGGTATGAAAATTAATTGCCGCAGGCAGTGCGAGTCCTTCGTTATAGTCGGTATGTTCGCCCATAATGTTCACTCGTCCAGGCGCTTGATATAAATCATCGGGCTTAGTGCCAAATGTTTGAACAAATAATTTAGTGGCGCGTTGAGCAGGGTTTGACATACTTCAAAAAATCCAACAAAAGGTGACAAGAAAAGTGCTATTAATGGAGTTATAGCATGACTTTACCGTGTCTGTAACTTAGATTTTTTTATCCGAAGTAAAAATGAAAATCCTCTGTCGTAAACAAAAACGCCTAGCGCCTTATCTAGGCGTCTGTTTATTACCATTAGTTTTATGATGGCGATGGTGTTTGTGGCTGCTCAAGGGGTGAATTGTCAGTTCCCGTCTCGTTGTTAGAAGCGGTATCGGGGATCAATTCTGGCTGTGAATCGAGCAATTCTTTTATCACATGGTCAACAAAACCAGCTCCTGCGGCTTCATACAAATTATACACAGCTTGGACACCTGACTCTTTGAGTGATTCAGCATCCTCTGCATATTGTACAATTGCACTGATTTTACCTTCGTAGTTAAGCTTTTTTAGCTGCTGAACGGCAAATAAGTTACCAATATGATTTGGCATCGCCAGTAACACGAGTTCCAAATTAGGAGCACGTTCGAGCTTTTCCCAAAAGTCAGTATCGCCAGCGTCACCTTTAACCACATTGCGGCTTTGATTGCGATGAAAATCAACCAGTTCTTGTTTATGTTCTATCCCTAAAATTTCACCAGTATATTTAGCCTGCAATTCATCATAAGCACCTGAACCAATCCGGCCCATACCTAAAATCAAAAAGCGCGGGTCTCCAATACGAATCTGTCTGTCTTCTGGGTGTAATGGATGGCGCTCAAATCTGGCTAGTTTAGATTGAAAGCGTTGATAAATTTTGCTGACACTGTTGTTAAGCGGTGCGGCAAACAAAAAGCTGATACTCAATGCCACAGCAATAATAATCAACCATTCTGGCGGCAACCAACCTTTATGTGCGGCAACAGCGGCCACGATTAACCCAAACTCACTGTAGTTACCTAAGTTGAATGAAGCCAGCAATGAAGTGCGAGACCGTAACTTAAAGCGAGTTAGCAGATAGACAAACATCAAAATTTTCACTGGGATTAACATAACCAAAATGGCCGCTAAACCAATGTCAGCTAATGTCGGTAATCCGTTTAAACCAATGGTTAAGAAAAAGGCGACTAAGAAGAGTTCTTTAAAGAAATATATTGATTTGGCTAGTTCAGATGATTTGGCGTGTCCGGCCAGTAAAACACCCACTATCAGTGCGCCTAAATCAGGTTTTAAGCCCACAGTTTCAAACAACCATGCCCCCACGACCAAGGCCATGACTAAACCAAATAACACTAACATTTCACCATGGCCGACGCGATCGAAAATTTTATAAATGAGTGGTTTGGCAAGTGGTAATAATAATAAGCCAAAGGCCCATACCGAAGGGATGTTACCTTTTGAAATGGTGAGAAATATTACCGCAAAGATATCTTGCATAATCAAGATGCCAATGGCAACTCGACCATAAAGCGACTGCATATCACCGCTGTCTTCAAGTACTTTTACCGCAAATACAGTACTGGAAAAACTTAATGCGAATGAGATCAACATGAGCTGATTAAAACTAAATCCGTCGAGCTGCTCTATGCCTAAAAAGCCTAAAAGCTTCAGCATTGGCACAAAAAAGATAATCGAACCGATTAAATGTAAGCTTGAACCCGCCCACACTTCGGCTTTAAAGAGGCTCTTTAGGTCAAGTTTAAGGCCAATGGAAAACAACAGTAAGGTGACACCTAAGTCTGCTAGTTGCTGTAAAATGGGTAAGCTAGAGTCTTCGATACCTAAAGTGAATAATACGAACCCAGCAACAAGATAACCAATGAGTGGCGGCAGGCCAACTCGACTCACCAGCATGCCGCACAGTAGGGTAATGATAAGAATAGCGGGTTCCATAAAACGCCTTGAATGAAGGATATAAAACTACATTGTATAAGAAAAAGGTTAACTTTCGATGATTTTAATATTGTTAATACAAACAAAACAGCACCTTTATTTGCTAAAGGTGCTGTTTTTACTTAGTTTTTTAATCTATTTTGCTAATAACAAGTCTAAATGGGCCGCAAAGTCTTTAGGGCCCATAAACCCCGTTACTCTTAAGTCTTCACGTTGCTTACCGTTTTGATCAAACATCAATAACGTAGGTAAACCCAATACACCATAATGTTCAAGCAAGGCATTATCAACGTCGTCACTGTCGGTCACATCGGCTTGCAATAACACCATTTGGCTCATGCGCGTGGCGACTTCATCGTTTTTAAAGGTAATGGCTTCAAACTCTTTACAGGCCACACACCAGACGGCGTATAAATCTAACATTACCGTTTTACCGCTAATACTGGCTTTATCTAACTCCACTTCTAAGTCTTCAAGCGACTTAATGCGGATAAAGTGATTCGCTTCGGTTTTGGCTAAGGTTTTACCATCAATACTTGCTTGGGTCATATTGGGTGCATTATGGCCAAAGCTTGCCATTATGGCTTGGAAACCATATGAAAAACTTGCCAGTAGTGCCAGCAATAACAATACCCCGCGGGTGCTTTGCTTCCAGTTAAATTCTGTTCGCTTGTTTTGATGCATCAAGTAGCCAATCAAGCTTATTGCCCATACAGACCAAAGTAAATCGGACACTAGACCGGTCCAAATGCGACCAATCATCACAATAGACACCGATATTAATAAGAAGCCAAAAACAGTCTTAATAATATCCATCCAAGCTCCTGCGCGCGGTAAAATTTTACCTCCCGAGGTTCCAATGATTAATAATGGTAATCCCATGCCCATGCTCAGCACATATAAGGCTAAAAAGCCCTGTAATAAATCACCAGACTGAGCCACATAAATAAGTACGCCAGATAATGGCGCCGTAGTGCAAGGTGAAGCCACTAAGCCAGAAATAACCCCCATCATAAACACACCAATTAGGTTGCCACCTTTTTGATTGTTTGACATCGAGTTCATTTTTTCTTGCCATTTTGACGGCAGTTTTAAGTCGTACATGCCAAACATTGATAAGCTTAGTAGCACAAACATCACCGCCAAGAAAATCAAAATAGCGGGGTGTTGCAGAGCTGCTTGAAATTTCAAGCCTGCAGAAGCAACTACCAAGCCTAATATCGAGTAGGTAATTGCCATCCCCTGTACATAAGCCATCGATAGGGTGAAGGCCTTAGCGGTAGATAACTTCTTGCCTTGACCAACAATAATGCCGGACAAAATAGGGTACATCGGAAACACACAAGGCGTTAACGCCAAACCAATGCCTAAACCAAAGAAAATCACTAAGGTCCAAAGTAGGCTATCGTTTTGGAGCATTTGCTTTAACGTGTCTTGCTGGGTAATAGGGGCATCGGTTGCCGTTGTTGAACGTGATGTCTCAGAGGCGCCAATCACTTTTTTAGTGGTTAACGTGCCGTCGTTTGCCTCGATGGCGGTTAATGTTACATCGTGTTTGGTAGGGGGGTAACATAAGGTGCCTTCAGCACAACCCATAAAGGTGACATGAAATACGGCATCGGCTTGTGCTTCTTTAAAGGCAATCGGGATTTCAACAAACGAGTAAAATACCTCTTGGTCGCCAAAATAATCGTCGTGGTGGTTTTTACCATGGGGCAATGCAATGTCACCAATGACGGCACCATCAGCAGAAAATTGTAACTTGTCGCGGTATAAATAATACCCATCGGCTATCACAAAGTTGATTTTGAGTTGATTACCTTGTTGTTGATAATCAAACACAAAAGCATCGTTAACTTTTAATAACTCAGGTTCGCTACTTAAGAAGCTGAATTGACTACTCGAGGCATTGGCACTGCTTGCCATTGGTGCGAGTATGATTGAGGTCATTAGTAACAATGATGTGAGGCATATTGCGACGATTTTTTTCATGATGGTGAGTTGTCTTTTATCCATTGTAAATAAGGGCCAAAACCACCGATAATCGGAGTGGCAATGAATTCTGGTACTTCATAAGGATGCATTTGGATCACGAGTTGTTCAATGGCATGATAATGAGATGCCATGCATTTTATTTGCATTGGCACTTCCTGCGATTGGCAAATATTGTTATCCCAACAATAAATTGACTCAACGGCTTGGCCTATTTGTACACAAGCCGCCAGGTGCGCGTCAATGAGTGCATTGGCAATGCCTTTAGCCGTTTTGGCGTCGGGGCAAGTGGTTAAAATAAGTAGCTGTTCAGGTTTATACATAAGTTGTCTTAAAGTTTACTTAAGTTAATACTGTTATCATGCTAAATGTCATCACATTACGCTTTTTGGGGCGCATTTTCATTAAACTGAGGTGATATTCGTGACGTGTCTTGAAAATAGACCCGTTCACCCCCATTTAAGTTTCATCGGCAACAGTGATTTTATCGATCGCCACTCTATCAAAAAGCGATCATTAGAGGCCAATATGTTTTTTATTTTATTGTTAATATTTGTTTTAGTCCCGGTTATTGAGCTCAATGTTATTATTGAAGTTGCTAGCTCTATTGGCTCATGGGCCACCGTTGGTTTGGTGTTATTTACCGCAATTGTTGGCGTGTCATTAGTGCGCAGCCAAGGGTTAAGTACATTAATGACAATGCAACAAAAGCTAGCCCGTGGTGAAGCCCCGGGGCAAGAAATTGTTGAAGGCATGATGTTAGCTGCCGCAGGGGTGTTATTACTTATACCTGGTTTTGTCACCGACTTTATTGGTTTGGTGTTGTTAACGCCGTTAACCCGTGCACCTATTGCTGCGTTTTTATATAAAAGAATGCAACTTAAAGTGGTCGCTAATGGTGGTTTCCCCCCAGGGTTTGGTAGTGGCAACAGTCCCTTTGGGCAATCCGGGCCATTTGATCAGCAGGGTAATACCTTTGACGGCGACTTTGAACACAAAGACGGTCAACCTCGCAGTCACCATATTGAACACAATACAACAGATGATGACATCATTGATGTAGAGCCTACTCAGCCTAAAGATGACAACAAGCCATTATAATGTCATTCAGTTTGATGGTCAGCCAAGTCGAGCACTACTTGGCTGTGTTTATTGGACCTGTTTGTCTTGTTGAGCACCAAGCCAAAATGCACTGATAATACTTAAGCTCCAATTAGCAATAAATACCCAAGTGAGTGTTGCCATGCTTGAGCTGCCTGTGTCGAGTGCCACATTAGAGACCGCCGCATAAATAGAGCCCAAATCGTTACCAATATAGCCCGCTAAAATTTGCTCTGCGATCACTTGGGCGCGGATAATAATTTGATTCATTAGCACTAAAATACACACCACACTGACACTGATAAATCCCCAGCCGAGTAACTTTTTACCTAACCAGAGTTGACCACTACCAGGACAAATAATGCCAGAAAGCATGGCGGCGTAAATGGATTTTTTCATTATAACGTCACTGTATTCGTCTACTATATTGGTATTAATCACCTTACAGTGATTAAAAATCAAGTTCGATAAGCATGATTAACACAGTTTAATATTCTTTTAGGTGAGAGGCTGAGTTTCTGTTATCGGCTTGCTCATCGGTATCATCCGACTTAGGCTTAGCAACAGTGTGTTTAATGTTGTCGGGTTCAGTAATTTTGGTCGCCAAATAGTAGCAAGCTATTCCCATAAGCGTATTGGTAATAGGCAACGCGAGTAAAATGCCTTTTACCCCTCCTACAATACCGCCCAATATCGCTAGCGGTAACATCAACAACATTAAACGACTTAAATTAATCAGCAGTGAACTTAATGGCCTATGGTAAGCGTTCAAGCTGGTAGCAAAAATAATCACAATGCCTAGTGGACCATAAGCGGCAGGCAATACCATGACATAAAAACTTAGCCAGTCGATGACCATTGGGTCATGAGTGAATAGTCCGGCGATAAAGTCGGCATTAAAATACAGCGGAATAAACAGCAATGTTTGAAATACAAACACGAATTGCAACGACACTAACAACGCCCTTTTGGCTCTTACCGTTTGGCCTGCACCCAAGTTTTGCGCAATAAAGGGCAGTAAACTCGACGACAACGCCATCACTACAATCAACAACACTGACTCTAAGCGAATACCCGCACCAAATGCCGCCACACCAGCATGATCAATTCGTGCCAACATCGCCATAATAATGCCGTTGGCAATCGGATTAATCACATTCATTAATGCCGCTGGGCGGGCAATATGGGCAAGCGCTTTCCAATGTAAAATTAACCGTCCGATATCAAATTCAGCAAACTTGACCAATTTACGTTTTACAATAATCAAGTGGCCAGCTAATGACATTGCCACAAACCAAGACAATGTTGTGGCAATGGCTGCGCCTTGTACTTCTAAACGTGGAAAAGGCCCAAGGCCGAAAATAAGTAACGGGTCGAGGATCAAGTTTACAATGGCGGCTAATATCATAATTTTAGCCGGTGAGTGAGTGTCACCCGTGGCACGTAATGCCTGATTACCCACCATCAACAATACCAATGCCGGAGCGCCTAAATACCAATACCACATATAGTCATTAATTAAGGGCAAGCTGGCGTTATTGGCCCCCAGCAAACTAAAAATGGGCTCAATAAAAATACAGCCGAGTATGGATAACCCCCAAATAATTAATAAGGTCATGCACAAGGTGTCATACAAAAACACCCTTGATTCTGGCGCGTGCCCAGAACCAATTAAGCGCCCTAGGTTGGTCGACACCCCTGCACCAATACCAATACCAATACTTGAAATCACTAAGGTTACCGGAAACGTAAAGCTCACAGCCGCCAACGCTTCTGTGCCAAGTTGGCTAATAAAGAAAATGTCTACTAGGCTGCCACCGAGAATGGTCATAATGCCAATTAGGTTAGGCAAGGTCATGTTAAGCAGTACACGACCAATTGGCGCAGTAAGCAACCCGTGTCTGTCTTTCATTAATTCTCAGCTTAAGTATTTCGAAGAAACAGGATTCTATCAGGATTAGCACTTCATTAATAAAACAGACTTAAAAAAAGTGTAGTTTTTTTTTAAATTCCCCTTGGATCTGTGATCAATCACCCCCATATCACATGCATCAAGGGGGAAACCCTTATTTGTTAGTCAATAGCCTCGTTTTTTGGGCATCAAATCATTAGGAGAGTTCATAGATGAATATTCGTCCATTACATGACCGCGTTATCGTTAAACGTTTAGAAGTTGAGTCTACATCAGCAGGCGGCATCGTCCTTACTGGCAGCGCTGCAGAAAAATCGACTCGCGGTGAAATCCTTGCTGTAGGCAATGGTCGCATCTCAGAAAATGGCACAGTTACACCACTTGACGTTAAAGTGGGCGACGTGGTGATCTTCAACGAAGGTTATGGCGTTAAAAAAGAGAAAATTGACGGTGAAGAAGTCTTAATCCTGTCAGAAGCTGACCTGATGGCAGTTGTAGGCTAAGCCTCACGCATCAACTCGACTTTCCAATTAATCATTAAATTTAAAGGAACATCAAAAAATGGCAGCAAAAGAAGTATTATTTGGTAATGACGCTCGCGTAAAAATGCTTGCAGGCGTTAACATTCTAGCCAACGCAGTTAAAGTAACGTTAGGCCCTAAAGGTCGTAACGTTGTTCTAGACAAGAGCTTCGGTGCTCCGCTAATCACTAAAGATGGTGTGTCAGTTGCCAAAGAAATCGAACTCACAGACAAGTTCGAAAATATGGGCGCACAAATGGTGAAAGAAGTTGCTTCTAAAGCCAACGATGCCGCTGGTGACGGTACCACAACAGCAACAGTATTAGCGCAATCTATTGTTGTTGAAGGCCTAAAAGCTGTTGCCGCAGGCATGAACCCAATGGACCTTAAACGCGGTATCGATAAAGCCGTTATTGCCGCCGTTGCTGAACTTAAATTGCTTTCTCAAGAATGTTCAGACTCTAAAGCCATTGCTCAAGTCGGTACTATCTCTGCAAACTCTGATGAGTCTATCGGCGAAATCATTGCAACAGCAATGCAAAAAGTCGGTAAAGAAGGCGTTATCACCGTTGAAGAAGGCCAAGCGCTTGAAAACGAATTAGACGTTGTTGAAGGTATGCAGTTTGACCGTGGTTACCTATCACCATACTTCATCAACAAGCCAGAAACAGGTAGCGTTGAATTAGACAGCCCATTCATTTTATTAGTAGACAAAAAAATCTCTAATATCCGTGAATTATTGCCAATTCTTGAAGGTCTAGCTAAAACAGGTAAGCCATTGCTTATTGTTGCAGAAGACGTTGAAGGCGAAGCATTAGCAACATTGGTTGTTAACAATATGCGTGGCATCGTTAAAGTTGCTGCTGTTAAAGCGCCTGGCTTTGGTGACCGTCGTAAAGCAATGTTACAAGACGTTGCTATCCTAACTGGCGGTACTGTTATCGCTGAAGAAATCGGCCTAGAACTTGAAAAAGCGACTCTAGAAGATTTAGGTACAGCTAAGCGCGTTATCATCACTAAAGATAACACCACCATCATTGATGGTAGCGGCGATCAAGCACAAATTTCATCACGTGTTTCGCAAATCAAACAACAAGTTGAAGAGTCAACATCTGACTACGACAAAGAAAAACTTCAAGAGCGTATGGCTAAGTTAGCTGGCGGTGTTGCAGTAATTAAAGTTGGCGCAGCAACAGAAGTTGAAATGAAAGAGAAAAAAGCCCGTGTAGAAGATGCATTACATGCAACTCGCGCAGCGGTAGAAGAAGGTGTGGTCGCCGGTGGTGGTGTAGCCCTTGTTCGCGTAGCAAGCAAAATTAAAGACGTTGAAGTATTAAACGAAGACCAAAAGCACGGTGTAGTGATTGCGCTGCGTGCTATGGAAGCGCCTTTACGTCAAATTGCAACTAACGCAGGTCAAGAAGCATCAGTTGTCGCGAATACTGTTAAAAACGGTGAAGGTAACTACGGTTACAACGCAGGCAACGACACTTACGGTGACATGTTAGAAATGGGTATCCTAGACCCAACTAAAGTGACTCGTAGTGCGCTACAGTTCGCAGCATCTATTGCAGGCTTAATGATTACCACAGAAGCGATGATTGCTGAAGTACCACAAGATGATTCTGCTCCAGATATGGGCGGAATGGGTGGTATGGGTGGAATGGGCGGCATGGGCATGTAATCTAACTGGTTAAAATCAGTTATAGCGGCGTTACTTTGCCACTCACGTAGAAAAACACTACGCTTCGTGACAAAAAGCCTTGCTCTAAGCTGATTATTCCTGCGTTAGATCAAATGTTGTTTCAAGCCTAAAAGCTTAAAGACAAACTTCTTGTAAAAGAATAGAAAAAGCCTCGATACCTCACGGTATCGGGGCTTTTTGTTAAGGGCGTTTATCTCATGGATAAAGACTGGGCTATCTAGAAGAGTAGGCTGAACTAGGTTATAATATAAGTGTTATCGTGGAGGGTATAATGGCAAATTCAACAAAAGATAAAACCCCTAAAAACGCTCGAATTTTCACACCGAAAATGAGCAATTTTGAAATGAGCTCTAGTTATGAAGGTTTATCTGTGAAGAAAGAAAATACCGGAAAATCGATCAATGATTTGAAACTGAAGTATGCGCGATAAATACGGGGTAAGTCACGATAATTACTGCTACTCCAATTCTGAAGTACTGCAAAATAAGCTTAATATTCAAGATTACGACAACCTCGCCGAAGCAGAATTAGCCTTTACTGCTATACGGTATAGTGAATACTCATCAACAATCACCTCGGTATACGACTTTAACCTAAAACATCTTCAAAGCCTGCACAGGCAATTATTCCAAGATATCTACCATTGGGCTGGTGACATCAGAACCGTTGATATTGCTAAGGGTGACACGCGGTTTTGTACCTGCTCAAGAATTGAGGCCGAAGCGAACAAACAATTCTCTCGAATCGTATTATTGGAACGATTGGATTCAAAAGATAAATTAATCACTGAAATTGCCGATATTTTTTTGTGAGCTGAACATTATTCACCCATTTAGAGAGGGTAATGGAAGAACACAACGTTTTTTCTTTGAAGAACTCTTTTTCTATTTTGAGCTGAGTGTTAATTGGCCTGATATTTCGAAAGATGAATGGGTAAATGCAAACATTCAAGGGTATTTAGGCGACCTGAAATCATTAAATCAAATATTGAGTGATGCCACTTCATAAATTTAAACCTCCTCTTATGCCTCATTGCGGTGTATAACTTGATGAATACCGGATTACCTAGATTTCAAACAATTATTGAAGGGCAAATTATGGAGCCGTTTAGGAGCGAGTTTATTAAGGCTAGAGAGATATTTTACGAGATTAAGCATCTTAAGCTCACGTATGAACAGCTCTATAGTGATGCAGAAAATCGACAGATTATTTCAGAGGCTTCACTCGAGTTTTTTAGATTAGTACATTGGTCTTTCCGTGACTCAATGATATTGCAATTGTGTAAGCTGACAGACCCAGCAAAGCAGGGTGTAAATAAGAATCTTACTTTAGAGTACTTATTAGGTACTAGTGAGGTTAAAAAAAACGCCAAATATCAAGAGATCACTGATGTATATATCCATAAAATTGAACTATATAGAAAACCGCTGGTAAAATTTAGAAATAAATTACAAGCCCATGCTGATTATTCAACTATGATGAACTCAAGTATTGTCGATCCTGTAGAAGGTGAGATTTCTGCTTTATTTGATGCAGTTGAAGAGTTTTTTATCTTGATGAATTCCAGTGTTTTTGGTTGTAGTTCACTTAAAAGCCGTTCATCGTCTAATAGTTATAGGAAAGGTGCTTCTGATTTATTGAAGATTTTAAAAAACAATGAAAGTAAGCACATATAAAGGTGCCAAGATGATTGGGCCAGGACCGCTTTCGCTATCTAAAAATAAAATCATATTTAACCCTTAGTAATAGGAATTTTTTACACAATTATTGTGTAATATTAATTCATCATTGACAATATCGTCAATACTTTTTAGGTACTATATAAGTAATCCCATAACTAACATAACTTCGTCCAATTGGCAGTTATGTTAAATAGGCCACTTAACCACTGAAAATAGGTGTTACCCCAGCTCTAGCTAACGAAAGCTATCTTTTAGGTAGCTATTCTCATCGAAAAGGTACTGTTTGGAATTGAAAGTTTAAAACCAAAAGTGCACAAAAAAAAGCAAGTTGATGCCACTCACGTTTCGAGTAAGATTTAAGTTCAATTAAGTGTTTTCAGTGAAAACAAACTTGAAAAAGTTACAAATTCAAACATAAACAGTCGGTGAACCGCTCAGAGCGCATCTTAAACACCAGAGGGCGGTATTATTCACCTTACGACATATTTATGCAGCATTTGAAGCAGCGTAGAGTATAAAGTGTTGCGTTTCATGTGGCGGAGGGGCTGATCATTACAGTTGAGGGATCATAACCTACCACCATTGTTTGCGACAAAACCATTAATCTACAGACTGTCGTTTTTTTAATTCTTGATGTAACTCAGGGAATTTTTTAGCCGCTTGAAGTAACTGAGGGTTCACCGGCAATTGGTTGTTATCAATGAAGGTTAGGAATTGCTCCGTGTTGACGCGTACGCCATGTCGAGTTATCACTTCAGCTAGAGCATCTCGACCAAGCTTATCTTGATAAGCTACACCTAAATCGAGCATATACTGCATTGAATCAAGCTGTCCAGCTCCAAATATTGCTGCTGTATAAAAAACGTTATACCCCATATCATCAACAGCGAAAAGGTCAGCGTTTTGAGTGTAATAATCCAATATTTTTAAATTGTTATTTGCTAGACCTACCGATAGAAGTTTAATATTGGGCTTTAAACCCAAATTGGACAATGCATTATAAGCTTCAATATCTTGTATTCCTTCTGCTGCAAATGCCACAAACAAGTCGTGTCTAGGTTCTCCCTCTTGTAATGATATATCTACAGAGTAAAGTCCTAATTCTATGCCTTTAATTAATACCTCCCAGCCGTCATTTCGTATTATTTGACGGACTTCTTTCCATTTTTCTAAGCGTTCAGCGCTAATACCATAACGATTTCGTACCAAACGGCAGAAGTCAAAAGTGCTAGCCAGTCGTTGCAACATAGCTTTCGGATAGTTTTCTTGATCCGAAAGACGAAGACATATTGAATACTTTTCTGATTCCTTGATATTTGTATCTGAAATCAAATCAAGCCATGTTTCCAAAGTATTTACACTTACTTGAGAGGAATTAGATAAAGATGTTGAATCTGATTTTTTTTTCAAAGTAATTAAATCACTTTGCTTTTTCACTATATGTTCAGATAATTCATCTTGTGGGGAAATATATATATATTCATTATTTATGAGTACATAAAAACCAATAGTTGATGCTATAAGCATCAATATTGCGCAACGAAAAAACTTTAAAAACTTTCTAGAATGAATATTCACAAGACATCCCTGAAAATACCGCTCCATGATTAATAACAAAACTCGCATCGGGGACTATATCTACAAGGAGTCTTGATTCTCCCCATTCATAAATGTCTAAGCATCCTACTGAGGCATTATTTATTTCTTGAGCATAAAACTTAGTTATTGCTCTTTCTAATCTTCGTCTGTTGATTACCGTAAATTCTACTCCTGAATATACGGATAGATCTGGGTAGTGAATTAAGTCTTTTCGCAAGTAATCATCATTAGCTAATAAGAAAGGATGGTAAGTTGATAATATAATTTTTTTAAACATAAAAACCTCCATGGAATAGTCAAAAAATCGAATACCAACTAACTGTTTTAGAAACTGTTTTAGAAACAATAAGAAAGGAATTCGATATAAGGAAGAACATTTACGCAAAGTTTACAAATGTGATCTGATTGAGCAAAAGGAAGAGAAAAGATAATTGTTATTTCCCCTTGCTATTTACTATTTTATGTCTTTTCTTATCCCTTATCCAAATGACTGAACCATGGGTTTTCTTCATTTCAAAAAGATCTATAGATACGAATAAATCACTCAACTTCTTGAAGCCATAATTACGTTGATCAAACGAGGCATGATTCGAAATATGAGTACCTATAGGCCCCAACATTGCCCACCCGTCATCATCTTCTACAGCCTCAATAGCTTGCCTCAATAAACTGATGAGTTTTGTATTTTTGTTTAAGCTTTTAGTGGCTGTAGGTAATGGAATATCTTCACTTGGGTCATCATCGAGAAATAAAAAGCGAGAACAACTATTCACAAATGGCATCGGAGCTTTGCGTTCACCAAATCCTATGATGGTTTTACCATCGGCGAGAGCTCTCGTGACTAAGGGAGTAAAATCGCAATCTGATGAAACTAAACAAATAATATCCACATTTTTTGTATATAAAACATCCATCACATCGATAACAAGTGCCATATCTGTGGCATTTTTGCCTTTAGTTAAATCGAATTGCTGTATGGGCTGAATCGCATACTCATGTAATACATCTTCCCAAGCTTTTAGATTAGCGTTTTTCCAATTGCCGTATGCTTTACGTATGTTTACCACACCATAGCGAGCAAGCTCTGCCAGTACTTTATCAATTTTCTTAGCTGGTGCATTATCAGCATCAATAAATACTGCGATTTTATCTTTCATATTGACGTCCTAGTCAGATCATTACAGTTTATGCCTGTAAGTGCTGTTAATGATTAAATAATCTGTTTTTCAAATCCACAATCTACACAATTCAATGTGTAGGTTTCTTTGCGTTTGCTGACCTTGGTGTTTTTACTCATGCATTGTGGGCATGGTTGTTTCATCGATGTATTTTTACTGCACTGGTTGCAGTTGATGTAGTAACCGAACTTGCCATACATCGGTGTATATAGTGTTGATTCACCGCAATATTTACAGCTTAGTATTGGGTGTTGGTCTGGTGGTAATGCGGCTACCGGTGCAAGTATTGCGGCAGTAGATTGAGCTAGATGATTAGTGGGCGCAGACATTGGTTTAAGCTCTGGCTCAAGCTCTGGTGTGTTTGTTATCGCTTGGGTTTGCTTTAGTTGTGCCGGTGCAGTGTCAACTTGCTGAATATTTGAGTCGATATGTTGGCTAATAAGAAATTGGCCTATTGAATTGAGTTCTTGCTGACTAAAGTCTGGACGGGTGTCTGCTACGCTGACCAAGCGGAGCAGTTTGTGTTTAAGCTTCATGATGTTTTTGAGTTCATCGACCAGAAATTCGGTTTTATACAGTTTGTCCGAAATCTCTTTGGGCATGGTTTTCCGGTCGATCACAGCATTACTAGATACCGCACATAAATAGTGCCAGCAGCGGCCACTGAAGCCTTGTTGTTTTATACCCAGTAACTTGCTTAATATTTCACTCTTATGATGCATGAGCATTTCTTTCAACAAGGCTTGTTGCAGCTCAACTTGCTTAATGGGCGAAGACATACCTGACCATTGGCTGTTATAGCTGCGTGTCCATTCGCCTTGGTTGTTTACTTTAACGTGACCTTTTATGCTTTTTGATTCAATGAGCACGAAGCCATAGGTATACACGATCAAGTGATCGATTTGAGCGGTTTCATCGTTAAAGCTGAATTTGAAGTCATTGATAACCAGAACTTCGGGATGATCTTTAAATGCGCGACGTAAGAAGAAGGCCACATCCTGTTCTTGTTTTTGACCCGCTATCGTTTGCGGTGTTTTGGTCATTTGCAGTGTTTTAGTTTTTTACTGTTGAAATATCAAGCATTCAGAGCTAAAGTGTAGCAATGTACACTTTGGACTAACGTTATGGCACCTGCACTTAATCAACAATCTTTAGGCTTACTCATTAAAGAAACCAGAAACAGCGCTGCACTGACTCAAGATGTGGCGGCGATGCTGTGTGGCGTGACCAAAAAGACGTTAATCCGTGTTGAGAAAGGTAATGATGTTTATATCTCGACAGTGTTCAAAATTCTAAATGGTCTGGGAATTAGTATTGATACAGCGCAGAATCATAACGCTGATCCTAATGTGTGGTACTAATCGATAGCAAAGGAAAAGCCCTGATGCAGTGATGTATCAGGGCTTTTTATTTGGATATGGATGGTTACTTGCGGGTAATTTTATCCAAATATCCCATGGCGAAGGCCGATAATACAAACGTGATGTGGATGAGTAGATACCACATGATTTTGTCGTTAGCGGTATTTTCGGCATTCATAAATACTTTAAGCAGGTGAATGGATGAAATCGCGACAATTGACGCTGCTACCTTGTTTTTAAGGGAGCCTGAATCCATCTTGCCAAGCCAGTTGAGTTTTTCACTTTTTTCACCGACATCAAGCTGTGATACAAAGTTTTCATAACCAGAAAACATCACCATGATAATCAAGCCGCCGACTAAGGTGATGTCGATAAGTGATAGTGTTATTAGCACGAGATCCACTTCAGCTATTGAGAAAATATTGGGTATGATGTGAAAGATTTCTTGAAAGAACTTTATACCTAAGGCAAATAAGACAAAGCTTAATCCTAAATAAATAGGCGCCATGATCCAGCGCGATGCATACATCAATTTTTCAAACACTTTTTCCATAAAAATAGTAACCCTTTAAATAAAATACGCTAGCAGTTGATCTAACCAGTCATTGTAAAACAACAATATAATGAACTGTAACTGTGCTTGCATACTGTGGCAAGCTTGATGATGTGTCATTTATACATTTGGGATGCATCATGTCTTTAGATGTTGTAACAAGGGTAAATCATTTGTTGGTTGTTTATTTTGATCATTTTTAATCTAGGCCTCAGGTTAGTTGACTACACTGTGTTGCATGGTTATGAATTTCAAGACTTAAAAAGAGAGACCTATCATTATGGATAAACAGAATTCAAACGCGCCTCGTAAATTGCCTTGGGTGACGATAAGTGTTATTGCCGCCATAGTGCTGCTGTTCGGAATATTGCTAACGCAGATGCCCAAGGGTTTTAAGGCGACTCATGAACAAATTGGTACGGGTAAGCCTGCGGTGGTATTTGTGTATGACCCTAACCTTGTGTCAAGTATCACCCAGACTGAGCAGATGAATGAAGCTCGCGATCATCTTGGTGATAACGTGTTTTTTCTTCTTGCCAGAAAGGCGACACCAGAAGGACAGGCGTTCATTGCTAAGTATAGTGCGAGGAGCACTGAACTATTGCTCTTTGATTCAGCTGGAACGTTAATTAAAAGGCAGCCTGCCGTCATAGATGCTAATCAGCTTATGCGATGGGTACGTTAGTCATTTTTGCGTGATTGCTATCAGTGATTAGGTGAGCGATTAAGTGATTCATAACCCGCTTTTATCGGGTCTATATTGGTGATAATTGAGTTGTTTTGCCCCTATTTCAAGAAAGCCTCGATACATAATCGTATCGAGGCTTTTTAATATCTGAGCCAGAGAAATAGTGTATGAAGTTACACTTCATGACCCGTTTAAGGCTTATCTTCCCAAAAAGTGTATGTTGCTACACTTTTATATAGAGTGGTTTATACGACAGAACGTGTGGAGGTAAAATAAATTATTTTCTAATCTGTTTAAGTCCTTATTAGATGCTAGCGATTTATTATTCCGCAATCGTGCGTTTTGATATATGATGCGCCACCCTAAATGTGCCTAAGCCTTCGATCCCTTTTTATGTCTACTAATGCCCTTTATACCGACTTGTCCGGTTATTACGATTTAATGTGTCGCGACATTAACTACCAACAACAAAGCAATAGCGTAGCGCGCTTACACCAGTTTTTGGGAAACAATGGTAAACAGCATTTAGATTTAGCTTGTGGAACCGGGCCGCATGTTAGGCATTTTATCGATTTAGGTTTTCAAAGCAGTGGGCTCGATATTAATCAGCCTATGCTTGATATTGCTATGCGTCGTTGTCCTGAAGCGCAGTTTAGTTTACAAAATATGACTGAGTTTTATGTTGAAGAAAAACTCGATTTGATTACCTGCTTTTTGTACTCTATTCACTACTCCCCAGGAACCGAGGCGCTTAAAGCCTGTATTGCCAGTGTGCATAACGCATTAAATCCTGGCGGCCTGTTTTGTTTTAACTCGGTTGATAAACATAAAATCAATAACAAGTCGTTGGTGAAACACAGTGCCGAATTTGATGGTAGTCAGTTTGTGTTTGAATCGGGTTGGCATTACAGCGGTGAAGGTGATATGCAGTCGCTTAATTTAAGCATTGGTAAAACCCAGTTTGATGCAACGCAGTTATGGCAAGATTCTCATGCGATGGTTGCCACTAGCTTTACTGAACTTAACGCATTGTTAAGCCCGTATTTCGATATTCATATATTTGAACACGATTACGACAAAATCATCCCGTGGGATTTGGATTCTGGCAATGCCTTGTTTGTGTGTGTGAAACGCGTGATTGAGTGATTAGGTTTTTGCGATTAGCCGCATATATAGGGGCAGAGTACAGAGTAAACTCATTTGAATAGCCATCATTATTAACAATGGCTGTTGATGGGGCTTTACTCTTGGGTATCGGTAAACTCTGCTTCAACCTTTTCTAATTCTTGCTGGGCTTTAAGATCAAATTGTTGCTGTTTTTTCAGTTTTGCTTGTTCTTCAAGCTCTGCTTTTCTTTCTTTAAAGCTGTGTTTTTCTGTCTTGGTCAGAAACTTAAACGCTTTATCATTGGCAAGTGCATATGCAACCACATCTTCGCCTTTTACTCTACGTTCATCAACACGCTGTGAAAAACGTTCGTTATCTCGAGCCTTACGCTCTTCGGCATTTAACTTACTCATTGTTGTATCCTCATTAGTTAATCACGGTAGGGTCACTACGCTCAGTCAAACAAATGAGTGTTATACCAATCCCATTAAATATCTGGTCAGTTCAGAGTCTCTCAGGTTTTTCAATTCAAGGCACATTGATGTAGAAATGGTTGTTGCCTTTTAAATCGATGTAACACAGAAGTGGAATACCTGAG
>NZ_JBSQBN010000241.1:0-1480 GCF_053850585.1 Shewanella sp. A22 | reverse complement strand
AAAGGACTTTGAAACCCGCCAGAATGGAGTCTCTCAGGTATTCCACTTCTGTGTTACATCGATTTAAAAGGAAACAACCATTTCTACATCAATGTGCCTTGAATTGAAAAACCTGAGAGACTCTGAATTGACCAGATATTTAATGGGATTGGTATTATTGATTAACAAGCTGAATCGCTAAGAATTGCCGCATATAAACGCAGAAGATAATCTGAGTTGTTCTAACATTATTTGATAAGGTGGGTAAAATGAAAAAGCACACCGCGATTAAAGCCGATGATGCTTTTTCATTACGTTAATGATGATGACTATTTAGAGACTTGTACCACTACAGCGTCGTTGTTATTGGTCGTGTTAAATAAAATTTTATCTTGCAACACTTTTAATAGCACACCATAAGCAGGTAAAAACAAGCCTAAGCTCACTATCAATTTAAAGGCGTAATCAACGCTGGCAATTTCTGGCCAGTGAGTTGCCATGAAAACATCATTTGATGCATAAAATGCCACACTGAAAAACACTAATGTATCGACTAAATTACCGATTAATGTCGATGCTGCAGGTGCAACCCACCAAGCTTTTGCTTGTCGCAATTTGGCAAATACAGTGATATCCATTAATTGACCAATTAAATATGCCACGAAGCTAGCAAAGGCGATACGAAACACAAAACTATTCCACTGCGCTAAGGCACTGAACGCTTGTAATTGACCTTGGTGAAACAATACACCAACTAAGTAAGATACAACAAGGGCAGGCACCATGGCTTTGAGAATAATGCTCCTAGCGGCTTGTTGACCAAATATTCTTACGGTCAAATCCGTCGCTAAATACACAAATGGAAAGCTGAAAGCACCCCAAGTTGTATGGTAGCTAAATAGCTGGAATGGCAGTTGGACAAGGTAGTTGCTTGCGCAAATTATTAAGATATGAAAACTGACTAATAGCATCAGGGCTCGGCGATATTTCGCCTGGGTTAACGTCAACATATTGTGGCCTTTTTAATTGGGTTAGCGCGGGGTGAGGGAACCCGCTATTAATTTGGTTAACAGTATTTTTAGGTGTTCATTCTGCTATTTTAACGGCAGGTAAACACATAAGTAATAACGGTTATAGAGAATATTATCATTATAGTTAGTCGATTCAGCTTATCGACAAGCGCCTACTTATCTCACCGTAAGGTGACGATTTAAATGACTCAGTTTTGGTCAAGGTAAACGCGGGGGCAGGATAATAACACGAGTTTTGTGCAAGCGAAAGCGCCACTCTGCCTTATGGGGATTAGAGCATTATACCAGCATTTTGCACGGCGCTAAGAACAGAGTAAACGGTAATAACATTGAGCGAATGTTGTTATACCAATCCCATTAAATATCTGGTCAGTTCAGAGTCTCTCAGGTTTTTCAATTCAAGGCACATTGATGTAGAAATGGTTGTTTCCTTTTAAATCGATGTAACACAGAAGTGGAATACCTGAGAG
>NZ_JBSQBN010000240.1:0-1522 GCF_053850585.1 Shewanella sp. A22 | reverse complement strand
CAGACTTTATGCCTTTGGCTGCTTGTTTAGCGAAAGCTTCTAATTCTTGTTTATTCATGTGCTACCTTCCATTGACCCTAATAGGGTACTGATTGAAAAGCAGTTACACAAAATTATTTACAGGCTCCTCCATTCTGGCGGGTTTCAAAGTCCTTTATGCTTCGTTAGATGCTTTCAAAATAGAATCACTATTCGCTTCAATCATCTGCCTTGCCTACAGAACTTTGAACTCCCGCTGAAAGATCACATATTTAATAGGATTGGTATAATTCCCAATTTAACAAGCTTAAATAAAAAGGTCAATATTAGTCAATATGGAATAATCTGTATAATAAGATTGGTATTGATTGAAATTAAAAAACTAAATGTTGTGAGTCAGTTCAATCTATCACTTTGATGAATCTAATTTAAATTAATTGTCACTATTGGGGGCTTTGCAAGTGTTGGATTGAAAATACCTCTTTATTTTGGCTAATGGTATTAATCTTTTAAACATGATTCCATGAATCAAGTTAATCTTTCCTTATGCACGATCTTTCAATAATATTTCATGTTTAGCAAAGTGATTTATGTGTCTATTCTTTTAGCGTTAAAGCAATAATCCCCCAGTGTTATCTCAGTATAAAGGCCAATTCCTTTATTCGTAGATTCTAAGTTATTCAACTAACTAGATGCCACTATTTCAATAGAAAAAAAGCGTGTTTGGCTATCTAAATTCCAACCAAAATAATCACTAAAGACTCACCCTGTTCGAAATGCACTAATTTAACTTATTTGTTACCAAAGGTAACAGTGCAAAGGTGCCCTCTGTTGCGATGGTTGTTAGTTGCTGTTTTTTATGACCTTTATTTTTTTTGAAAAAATAGAGCAAGTTATTGCACTTTAATTTTGTTTCGTTAACGTTTTATTTATGTGTTAGTTGTGGTGAAAAACAGGGGCTCTAAGTTGAAAAAAACAGAGAAATAATAAAAATATCTAAATTTATATTTTATAGCGTATTAATTACTAATTAACACAGATTTTTAGTGGTTACTTTATGCTTACTTGTATAACAATAAAGGAATGTTAAATGCGTAAGTCTCTTATTGCAATAAGCATTACCACAGCTATTTTAGCAGGCTGTAGTAGTGACGATAAAACCCCTGAGAAAGTCAATACCCCACCGGTCAGTTCAGATGTTTCTTTTAATACATCTCAATCAATGACATTGGTTGGCCAATTGGACGGCAAAGATGCTGAAGATCAATTGGTTTTTTCTATTGTTAACCCAAATGATATTAACTTGGGTAAATTGACATTAGTGAATGCCGCCACTGGTGAATTTAGCTATTTAACCGATGCTATGGAAGGCAAAGAAGTTGTTCAATTTAAAGTCACCGATGGTCAAGCTGAGTCGCAGGGCTACCGCATGAGTGTTTGATTTTTAACCGAACTACTCAATCCAGCCTTTAATACTGCTTCAAGCATCGATGGATTCATCATGCATCGCTTTTGTTTTCCAACAATGCTTATCTTGGTCGAC
>NZ_JBSQBN010000239.1:0-1523 GCF_053850585.1 Shewanella sp. A22 | reverse complement strand
TGCCTTCGGGATCGGTGGCAGAGACGGTGCCAATCACGGTCGTGTCGCTGCTGTTTTCCAGGTAATTAAAGCTGTAACTGGTTTCGCCCACGGGTGGGGTGAACTCAGGGCCTTCATTGACATCGAGCTCAGTGAGGGTGACGTTAATGTTGCTGGTGTTGACGCCATCTGAGGCGCCGACGACCAAGTCATGGACGTTATCCATGAGTTCAAAGTCATTGGCAAGTGCGGTCACGCCGTCTGGGGTCAAGCTGATGACGCCGGTCACGGGGTCAATCTCAAACCAACCATCACCATTTCCACTGACAATACTGTAGCTGACGTCTTTGCCTTCGGGATCGGTGGCAGAGACGGTGCCAATCACGGTCGTGTCGCTGCTGTTTTCCAGGTAATTAAAGCTGTAACTGGTTTCGCCCACGGGTGGGGTGAACTCAGGGCCTTCATTGACATCGAGTTCAGTGAGGGTGACGTTAATGTTGCTGGTGTTGACGCCATCTGAGGCGCCGACGACCAAGTCATGGACGTTGGCCATGACTTCAAAGTCATTGGCCGCCGCGGTCACGCCAGCCGGGGTCAAGCTGATGACGCCGGTCACGGGGTCAATCTCAAACCAACCGTTGGTGTCGCCGCTGACAATACTGTAGCTGACGTCTTTGCCTTCGGGATCGGTGGCAGAGACGGTGCCGATCACGGTCGTGTCGCTGCTGTTTTCCAGGTAATTAAAGCTGTAGTTTTTTGAGTCAAACTCTGGAAAATCATTTATAGGCGTGACATCAATCGTTAAAGTAGCTTCCGACCCTGTATTGGTTGTGTAGGTGATCACCGGCACTTGGCCATTCCAGTTTTCATCTGGTGTAAAGGTGTATGAACCATCGGTATTGATGATCAATTGACCATTATCAAGAATAGCAGTTTGTCCAGCTTTGAATATTTCATTATTTACTTCAAAACTGGAGACTTCTAAATCTGAATCAGGATCACTGTCATTATCAAGGACATTGCCTTTTGCTATTTGATCTTCAGTGACAGTATTTAAATCATTCACAGTTATAGTTGGATCATCAACAGGCGTAATTTCAATAGTTAATGTTGCGGTTCCACCTGTATTAGTGGTGTAAGTGATTAAAGGAACTTGGCCATACCAGTTGTCATTTGGTGTAAATGTATAAGAACCATCAGAATTGATGATTAGTTGGCCACTCTCTAGTTCAGCTGTTTGCCCCGCATTAAAAATTCTTATACCTAAATCAGAAGCTTGCCTAATTGTAGATGTGTCATTAGCTACTTCAAAACTCGTGACTTCTAAAGCTGAATCAGGATCACTGTCATTATCAAGGACATTGCCTTCTGCTATTTGACCTTCAGCTATTGTATTTGAATCATTTAACGTTACAGAAGGATCATCTACAGGTGTGATTTCAATTGTTAAGGTTGCAGTGGCACCAGTGTTAGTGGTGTATGTGATCACAGGCACTTGGCCATTCCAGTTGCCACTTGGTGTAAAACTGTAGGTACCATTTTCA
>NZ_JBSQBN010000238.1:0-1578 GCF_053850585.1 Shewanella sp. A22 | reverse complement strand
TTACTCTACCTCCAGCATCTGACCGCCATGGATGGTGGGAATGTCTTATTTTTTATGGAAAAAATAGACCATGCCGTCGTATTTTGAAAGCATCTAACGAAGCATAAAGGACTTTGAAACCCGCCAGGATGGAGTCTCTCAGGTATTCCACTTCTGTGTTACATCGATTTAAAAGGCAACAACCACTTCTACATCAATGTGCCTTGAATTGAAAAACCTGAGAGACTCTGAACTGACCAGATATTTAATGAGATTGGTATTAGTTGAAGGTATGGTTGCTTGATGTCAAAAAACTAACAAAGAAGAGTGCTAGTCAATTCGGCCCTAAGGGCTAACCCCATTATTGACTTAAATGAGCTAGACCAGCCGTCATTTGAATTGTTCTTGGCTGCGTGATGTCGTCTAAAATAGATCATATTTCAACACGGATTGGGATTATATACTGCTCAGGTTTTGCGGAAAGGTTAACCATTGTTGTTTAACTCTGTTTGGTAGTAAAAATGTTTATGAAGGTTAATTTTACCTAGAATGATCCTATTTGTGAAAACTTAACCACATTGATCCACTCAACAAAGACTCAATTGATTGATGTTAGATTGCTGCAGGTAAAAATCATATTGGGAAAATAGAATGAAGTTATCGTGATGATTTGAGTCTATTATCTCCAATGTGATTAAAAACAGTCCAAATGAAGTTAGGTTTTCTAAAAAGGGTTTGACTTATTTTCATCAAACAGTAATATGTGCGCCAAGAAACGGAGAGGTGGCCGAGTGGCCGAAGGCGCTCCCCTGCTAAGGGAGTATGGGCTTTAAATCCCATCGAGGGTTCGAATCCCTCCTTCTCCGCCATTTCTTACAATAGATAAACGATGCGGATGTAGCTCAGCTGGATAGAGTACCTGGCTACGAACCAGGCGGTCGGAGGTTCGAATCCTCCCATCCGCACCATTTACTATTGATGTGATAACCATGAATGCGCGTGTAGCTCAGCTGGATAGAGTACCTGGCTACGAACCAGGCGGTCGGAGGTTCGAATCCTCCCACGCGCACCATTCATGTTTAACCAATACCAAAATTTCGCGCGTGTAGCTCAGCTGGATAGAGTACCTGGCTACGAACCAGGCGGTCGGAGGTTCGAATCCTCCCACGCGCACCATTTATTGCGGAGAGGTGGCCGAGTGGCCGAAGGCGCTCCCCTGCTAAGGGAGTATGGGCTTTAAATCCCATCGAGGGTTCGAATCCCTCCTTCTCCGCCATTCATTACTTGATTAACCATATGGTTAAGCCATTATGAATGGCATGTTGTACCGATTTTGCGCGTGTAGCTCAGCTGGATAGAGTACCTGGCTACGAACCAGGCGGTCGGAGGTTCGAATCCTCCCACGCGCACCATAATAAGAAACGCCCTGTATTATTACAGGGCGTTTTTTTTCATTATTTTGTCACCTTTCAATTATACCAATCTCATTAAATATCTGGTCAGTTCAGAGTCTCTCAGGTTTTTCAATTCAAGGCACATTGATGTAGAAATGGTTGCTCCCTTTTAAATCGATGTAACACAGAAGTGGAATACCTGTGA
>NZ_JBSQBN010000237.1:0-1730 GCF_053850585.1 Shewanella sp. A22 | reverse complement strand
TTTTTTTATTCGCATTTTTTTCTTGTTTGGAGAGGTTAAGTATTTCTTTATCAGTAAGAGAAGTCATACATAAAGATTAATAAGAGGTGATACTTTGATTAGATCACATTTTTATCATAATTGGTATAATATGAGCAAAGTCTAATGCGGATTGGTATGAAGTTAATTTTAAATGCTCCCACATATATTCACTGCTGGCATGCGGGGCAATAATAGCCTCTGTCGCGCCCGTTGCCGGACACACCGCGCCATATAAATACGCTGATTCGAACTGTTGTTGCCTTACCGCTCGTGGTCGGGTTCCTTTCGTCGCCCAAATGCGGGTCGTTGTATTTTGCTGACCAAATCGAGCTTCATCTTGAAACCAAACATCAATGCGATCTAACGCCACATGACCCGGGGTGTTAAGGATCGTTGACAGCTGGTAGTTTTTTAAAAGCGTCCTGAATATCTTGAGATTGTTTTGGGTGATGAGAACGGGTCGTTATCCATGACAATCCTAATTGATGCAGAAATCTGTAGATATTGGCCTGTTTAAAGGTCACGCCAAATTCAGACTGAATAAAAAGACTGACATCTCTTGCCATCAATCTTCCGCCACTCTCAGACAAGCTTTGACGTTGTACAAATTCTTTCAGATTTACCAGTTGTTTCACCGATAATTGACTGGGTCTACCTGGATTATGTTTATCATCTAGGCCGCTAATACCATGAGTTAAATAATGAGTAACCCAAGCATTAACACTGGTTCTACTGACCTTCAACATGTTGGCTATAGTAGTACGAAAATGACCTTCGGTAAAATGAAGTAAGGCGAGATAACGCATACGTTTACGAGCGCTTTTTTCGGATTTAGCTAATGCAGCAAAATTGATATTATTCATCAATATTGAAAATAAGAAAATGATGACTAATTAGATCCTATATTTAATGTAATTGGTATAATTTCTATGTTTGAATATGATTTAGTAGAAAGTGAACAACCAAGCATAAAGCTATTAATGATAGCGATAATTATTGTCATTTGTGTTATGTATATAGCATTTTTTGCAGTTTAAACTTGATCAAAGCTATGCAAAACATCAATAATGCAGCACTTATTTATAATTATTTAGACTGCTATGAATTCTCAATCTCATCCCATACAACAATGGCAACATCATCATCAGTTTAGTCATAGTAATTCTGACGGTGAACGTAATACTTTATATGTTCTGATATTAACAATTGTGACAATGTTAGCAGAAATCATAGCCGGTTCTATTTACGGTTCAATGGCATTATTAGCTGACGGTTGGCATATGGGCACCCATGCCGCAGCGTTTATGATTACCTTGTTCGCTTATCGGTATTCACGTAAGAATGCGAGTAATCCACAATTTGCCTTTGGTACGGGTAAAGTTAGTGTACTAGGTGGTTTTACTAGTGCTATTGCTTTAGGCATGGTTGCATTGATCATGTTAATTGAATCGATGGTCCGGATAATTCATCCTGAACAAATCTATTTTAATCAAGCTATCTTCGTTGCCTTTATTGGTCTTACTGTCAACATTATTAGTGTTTTTCTATTGAAAGATCATCATACCCATGACCATCATCATGCTGAGCATGAGCATGAGCATGAGCATGAGCATGAGCATGAGCATGAGCATGAGCATGAGCATGAGCATGAGCATGAGCATGAGCATGAGCATGAGCATGAGCATGAGCATGAGCATGAGCATGAGCAT
>NZ_JBSQBN010000236.1:0-1749 GCF_053850585.1 Shewanella sp. A22 | reverse complement strand
CCAGAATGGAGTCTCTCAGGTATTCCACTTCTGTGTTACATCGATTTAAAAGGCAACAACCATTTCTACATCAATGTGCCTTGAATTGAAAAACCTGAGAGACTCTGAACTGACTAGATATTTAATGGGATTGGTATAATATCTATATTAATTTATTTGCTTAAGGCTTGTTGTTCTTTCAAGGTGAATATTGCAGCTGTACGTGACAATGTTATACAAGCCAGAGCTTATGGCACCTTGTTATTCAGTCAGTCATCATGCAGTCTGAAGTGTGGTTAAACGGGCTATTAAATCATTATTGAATAAGTTTTAAGGCATTTATATAACTGGGTGACACCTTGCACCGCCTAGTTATACCAATCCTATTAAATATGTGAACTGACCAGATATTTAATGGGATTGGTATTATATTTAAAAAAATCATTTATATCGAAGAAATGTTAACCAAGTAAGATCAACGGCCCCTTGTGATAATGGATTATTATGATAATTAAAACAGAAATACACGACATCCCTACACCAACAGGTGTGATGAGAACAACATTATACCGCCCTGATAATAAGGGCCAGTTTGCGACCGTGATTTTTTACTCAGAAATATTCCAACAAACCGCACCAATAGCTCGCTCGGCCGCTATTTTAGCAAGCCATGGCTTTGTAGTATTAGTCCCAGAAGTGTTTCATGAGCTCAATCCTATCGGCACCGTGTTGGCGTATGATGATGCAGGTAAAGATAAAGGCAATGCCGACAAGTGGGCTAAGCCTTTAGAGCATCATGACAGTGATACTTGCGCGTTAGTTGATTTTGCTCGTGCACAGCCATTTTGTAGTGATAAATTAGGTGCGATGGGCGTATGTATTGGTGGGCATTTAGCGTATCGAGCAGCACTTAATCCAGACATTAGTGGCGCATTTTGTTTATATCCTACCGATATTCATTCAAATACTTTACCTTGTGATGTAGGTAATGACTCTCTCACTTGTACTGATGATATGAAAAGTGAATTAGTGATGGTATTTGGTAAACAAGACCCACATGTTAGCAAAGAAGGACGTCAACTTATTTACCAAAAGCTTGAACAGGCCAATGCAAACTTTACTTGGCTTGAGGTGAATGCTCAGCATGCGTTTATGCGAGATGAGGGTGAACGTTACGATGCCGCTTTAGCTTTACAAATGTATTTACAAGCGGTGGCATTTTTTCATCGGGTGTTGAACTAGTCAGGATGCAGAGTCAACGCACAGAGAGCAACTATTACAAGAAATCGCAGAATGCGGATGCTCAATGGTTAGTAAGGGATCGCGTTGTCGATACCTAGTGAAAGTAGGGATTTAATTAACAGTTAACATTTTGAATGTTGATTAAGTTGGTTTTGATGATAAAGATATTATCATTCGCTTAAGTGAAACTGCCTGATTTATCTACAGCATATCAAACACGGCTATTTTTCAGAAAACGTCGAATTAAAAAATTTGATAAACGTATACTGGCCATCGAGGTCGTTTAGAGAGTGGTTAATGTGAACTAAAACTATATTAATCGGCATAATACCAATCCCA
Organism: Shewanella sp. A22; assembly: GCF_053850585.1. Classification (NCBI taxonomy): domain Bacteria; kingdom Pseudomonadati; phylum Pseudomonadota; class Gammaproteobacteria; order Alteromonadales; family Shewanellaceae; genus Shewanella; species Shewanella sp. A22. The sequence goes on along the minus strand of NZ_JBSQBN010000236.1, from coordinate 189 downwards.
TTAAATATCTGGTCAGTTCAGAGTCTCTCAGGTTTTTCAATTCAAGGCACATTGATGTAGAAATCAGGGCGAGATCGTGAACGTTTTTCAATCAACTTAACACACGATTTGACGTTAACATTTAGCTATGATCTTATACTCCCTTTTTTCGGGAGCTCACCATGCATATTGACCACTTCAAAGAGACTT
>NZ_JBSQBN010000023.1:0-42723 GCF_053850585.1 Shewanella sp. A22 | reverse complement strand
CTCTCAGGTATTCCACTTCTGTGTTACATCGATTTAAAAGGCAACAACCATTTCTACATCAATGTGCCTTGAATTGAAAAACCTGAGAGACTCTGAACTGACCAGATATTTAATGGGATTGGTATAAGTTACTCAATATAATATTGATTTTAAGATGTCGTTAGCATCATAAAACAATAACAATTTTGTTGAGATATTTATCTCAAGCAGGACTTTGCATCATACTATGGACAGTTAACATTATGGCTAAAAACAGTCAGTCCATTGAAGCGATGGGGTCAGAAGATAATCAAAAAAACAATCCGATTTTACTTACAACATAAAATTGAATACCAGCGAGTCTTGATTAATTTTAATGGCAATACATCCAAATACTTAAATGCTCTTCAATTGTTTACTGATGAGTTAATGCGTTACATCAAGCAAACCATGACAACGCCATTAATCCCGAGCAATCTGTCACTCATGCTTCATACGTTAAAAACCTCTGCAGCAACATTGGGGTTTACTGAATTAGCGTGCTATACCAAAGAGAATGAAAACCAATTAATACATTACTCACCAGCTGAATTTAGCCAATTTGTTGAGCTACTATTAGAAAAACTCAACGCCACTCTCGCTCTAACAACATTCATTCCAATGTTAAAAGCAAGCTTAAAAGCGCAAAGCGAACATGTAGATATGCCACGGCTAGAAATTAACAACACATTTTTGATGATTTATACCAATCCTGATTAAAATAGGATCTATTTTAGGCTGCGTCACTAGGCCCAGTACAATGAAAATGGCTGTAGGTGTAGTCCTCTACATCAAAGTCATTTGAAGCCGTAATGGGGGTTGTGACACCGCCCCGAAGGGCGAATTTATCAGCGTGGTCCTCTTTGTTAGCCTTTCTTAACGTACGACTGCATGGATGCTGGAGGTAGAGCAACGCAGGAGCAGTTGCCGACGACTGCATGGATGCTGGAGGTAGAGCAACGCAGGAGCAGTTGCCGACGACTGCATGGATGCTGGAGGTAGAGCAACGCAGGAGCAGTTGCCGAGAATGACTAGGTCTTCAAAAGGCTGCCTTGAATACCTCACTGATAATTTTCGCTAAAAGAGCAAATTCTAATGCGGATTGGTATTACTGCAGGCTAATGGAAGAAGTCAGCCACAACAATATGAATGCCATAAATACTTTTATGAAAATAGCCAACACTCTTGAACTTATAGCGCCACAACATATCGCGTTATTAACACTTTCAATAAACCAATTATCATTCACGCAGCAGAAAAAATATTGGCAGAGATTTACCCCTTACTCATTCAATTACCGTCAATAGAATCTGAAAAAGATAACATCATCTAAATGGGTAAACACTCATCCAATCCCATTGGGCTTCAATTGATACTCACCCTTCCATAGATTAGTTTCGTCAGTTGTCATACCTTCGTACTATGATTATTAATGAATACGATTAAAACATGCGTTTTTTTTCTAATTTTTCATCCAAAAAAATATACGTTCACTACACTTGATATTATTAAATTCTTTATTGAAGTATTTTATGATCAAAGTGTTGAACATTTTTCTCTTGGCTTTTATGGTAATCAGCGTTGCCAGTTGTGATCTTGGAGCAAGCCAATCACTTGTCGTGTCCGCTCAAAAAGATCCCATCAAAATAGCGGTATCAGACACCCCACTTTCATCACCCTTTTTTATTGCACAACAGCAAAATTATTTTTCAAAAAATGGTTTAAATGTTGAGTTAGTGAGATTCGATAGCGGGGTAAAATGCTTTGAAGCGCTTAAGAATAATCAAGTTGATCTGGCAACGTCTTCAGAAACCGTTGTAATGTTCAATAGCTTTAAACCAACAAAATTTTCCGTTTTGGCGAGCTTTGTCGAATCAGATAATGATCTCAAACTACTGAGCTTAACCCCGCAGAAATATCATCAGCTAAATAATCTCGCGCACACTCGTGTAGGAATAGTAAAAAGTAGTGCTAGTGAGTTTTTTTTCGATAGTTTACTGATTATGTATAACAAAACTAAAGAGCCGATTGAACGCATATATTTACGTGCAGATCAGCTCATTCCAGCTTTATTGCAAAATGAAGTCGATATGATTTCAGCATGGGAACCATTCGGCTATTTATTAACACAACAAATGCCCTTAAACCCACAAGTGATTAATAGTCGAGGTTTAAATCTCTTGTCCTTTAATCTAATCGAACTTAAAGAGACGTCTTTATCAACAAAAGAAAAATTAGCTTTACTCAAAGCCATTAACGATGCGACAGAATTTATTCACAACCACTCTGAACAGGCTCAAGCACAAATCAGTAATACTTTACGTATTGATCCTTCACAGCTGCATTACTCCTGGAATGATTATACTTTTAGACTCTCTCTCAGTAATGCATTCTTTTCAAATATCCAAACTCAAAGCCAATGGGCCATCGACAACCAATTGGTGGCCGAAGAGAGCGGCTTAGATTTTAGGCAAATAGTCGATCGACAGCTGCTTGAAACATTCATGAATCTAGAGGCTGGATGGTAAGTTATGATGCTATCCAAACGCCTTAAACTCACTGCCTCACTTTGCTCACTGCTTACACTCATTGTTGGTTTATCATTGATACAAATTCATCATTATCAGCAAAAAATATATCGCCAACTTAATTATTCAATGAAACTACAAATCAGCATAGATAGTTTGCGAAGTCAGCTATGGCTTTACCAAGAATATACCGATGATAAAGGGTTATCCGCACTCAACAATAGCCAAGGCGAATTGGCCAAAGCTCTTTCTGAAGAGATAAACTGGGCTACAGAGCAAAAACAGATAATTGCTAATTTAAATCGATTTAATACTAATATCAGAGCATTAATTAATACCCAAAATAGTTTCTACAATAAGCAAGTCGATGTTTCGTCAACACTTACTGCTGAACGATTGTTTAATGCGAAATACAGTATGCTCATTGAAGAAATGACCGAAGAAATGTTTCATCTTCATCAATTATCCATTAAACAAGCAAGTCAAAAACAACAAACATTATTATATTTAGTGGGAGTCGTGCTGCTCATATTAGCGATTCTGGTTACAGCTTGGTCTTTTATGACACTGATTCGATTTAAAAAAGGATTCACTTCGCTCAACCAAGGTATGGAAGCGTTGGCGGCAGGAGATTTAACCAGTAAAATTAACTTCAATGATACCGATGAGTTATCGGCACTGGCTGACAATTTTAATAAGATGAAACAATCACTTGCTCAAATAACCATCAAAAAAGAAAAATTGAAACAAGAAGTTGATAGCCAAACCCGCAAACTGTTTGAACAGCAAGACAAGCTCATCTTCCTAGCCGAACATGACGATCTAACCGGTATTTACAATCGTCGAGCATTTATTAAGAAAATTGATTCTGCCATTGCCAGGGATTTACGCGGAATCAATCAAGCCGCATTATTATTTATTGACCTTAATAAATTTAAAAATATTAACGATACCTTAGGTCACAGCATTGGTGATGAAGTGATTATTACCATAGCAAGACGTTTGATGAAAAATTTACGGTCTACCGACATTCTAGGCCGATTAGGTGGAGATGAGTTTATTGTTTGGCTCGATATGCTCAGTGAACCTATTGATATTGAACAAAAAATACATCAATTATTAGCCACAATTAAACAACCTATAATTATCGAGCAACACACCTTGCAGGTTGGAGCGAGCATCGGCATTAGTTTATTACCTAAAAACGGCCTAAATAGCCGAGAGCTTATCAGCGCTGCAGATACCGCGATGTATCAAGCTAAAGCCGATAATAGCATTGAGTTTTGTTACTATCATGGCTGATCTGCTTTAACCACTTTATAGGTTTGAGTGTTCCAATCAAAATAATATTCGACACCTTGCCATTCATAAACAGTACCGTTGTCACGTTGAATGACTTTGGCATTTTCAGGTAAATGACGTAAACCCGGAGCATATTGAATACTGGTTGTAGTACGCTGTGGCGGTGCAACCACAACAGTGTCAACAAGCTCAACTTGCCGTGGCCGGTACTCTGTACCCAACTGACTTTGATAAGGATAAAAACCATAACGACGTCTACGATAATCATTATTTCCCCATGCCAAGCCATATCGCCAGTTGTGACTATTGCTCCAACTAAACCCAATGCTTGGCCCCCAACGCTGATTAACTCCCCAGCCTTGATCCCAACTGACTCCCCAACGCCAAGGATCGATATTTCGATAATAAGTATTATGTTGACGATGATGATTATGTTGTGAGCCAACAGAATGAGAAACACGATGAGAAGACGGAATAGATAATGGTGGCTGAGCATTAGCAAAACTCACCATCGTTAAGCCCGTAATCCCGCCAAGCCCTAGAATTGATAATAAAGCGCACTGTTTATTTATCCGCATAAGTCACCCCACAACATGGTATTCAAACATCAGTTTACGCTAAGCAAGGCCAAAGTCGATATCAACAATATAGGTCTATCAAATGGCTTAACCCTATATTAGAAAAATGCTATAGTGCGCCTCATAACGGTTTGGATTTGATTTACAGGCGGTAAGCATGAGTTTTAAAGATTTACGCAGCTTCATCGATCATTTAGAAGTAAATGGCGAATTAAAGCGCATTAAACACCCTGTTGATCCTCACTTAGAAATGACGGAGATCGCTGATCGTGTTTTACGATCAGGTGGCCCCGCTTTGCTATTTGAAAATCCAACCAATAATACTATGCCTGTACTTGTAAACCTGTTTGGCACACCTAAGCGTGTTGCGATGGCCTTGGGTAAAGACGACCCAATGGCACTACGTGAAGTTGGTGAGTTACTCGCATTTTTAAAAGAACCAGAACCACCTAGCGGCTTTAAAGACGCCATAGCTAAAATCCCCATGTTTAAACAGGCATTGAATATGCCGCCTAAAACAGTGCGCAATGCACCTTGTCAGCAAGTAGTTAAAACCGGCGATGAAGTTGACTTGACCTCATTGCCAATCCAACATTGTTGGCCTGGAGATGTTGCTCCCTTAGTGACTTGGGGATTAACAATCACCAAAGGACCTCGTCAGAAAAGACAAAACTTAGGTATTTATCGCCAACAATTATTAGGCAAAAATAAACTTATTATGCGCTGGCTTGATCACCGTGGCGGCGCTTTAGATTTTAAAGATTTTAAACAGCTTAATCCAGGTGAGCGTTATCCTGTCGTGGTTGCATTAGGTAGCGATCCTGTGACCATTTTAGGTGCAGTCACTCCCGTACCTGATTCAATGAGTGAATATGCTTTTGCTGGCTTATTGCGCGGTGAGCGCACTGAAGTCTGTAAAGCGATTAGCTGCGATCTGGAAGTACCAGCCACCAGCGAAATTATCCTTGAAGGCTATATAGACCCTGACGAAACCGCAGTAGAAGGCCCATATGGCGATCACACCGGTTACTATAACGAAACCGACTCATTTCCAGTATTTACCGTCACGCATTTAACTCATCGTAAAGACGCCATATACCATAGTACCTATACCGGCCGTCCACCCGATGAACCAGCAATGTTGGGGGTGGCGTTAAACGAAGTATTTGTGCCTATTTTACGTAAGCAGTACCCAGAAATTATTGATTTTTACCTGCCACCAGAAGGCTGTTCTTATCGCATGGCAGTGATTTCAATTCGTAAGCAATATCCCGGCCATGCTAAGCGCGTCATGATGGGTGCTTGGTCATTCTTACGTCAGTTCATGTATACCAAATTTATCGTTGTCGTTGATGAGGATGTTAATTGTCGTGATTGGCAAGATGTTATTTGGGCCATTACCACTCGAATGGATCCTATTCGCGATACCATGATGGTTGATAACACCCCTATCGACTACCTAGACTTTGCCTCGCCTGTTGCCGGTTTAGGCTCAAAAATGGGCTTAGATGCCACTAATAAATGGCCAGGTGAAACCACACGAGAATGGGGAACCCCTATTGTAATGGACCCTGAAGTTAAACAAAAAGTCGATCAAATCTGGGATGATCTCGGCATAGACGATATACCAACATTATAATCACAATGATCTAATTAGGCGCAAGTCGCTCTATTTAACTCATTGATAAAAATAAAAAAGGCCTTAAAGGACGTTAGATGAAAACCATTCGTTGTCAGATTGAAAAAATCACCCCGTTTAATGACGCTGTGTATCAGGTGTTCCTTAAACCCGAAGCAGCTTTCGATTTTAAAGCAGGCCAGTACTTATCTGTGGTCATGGGTGAAAAAGACAAACGTCCTTTCTCTATCGCTTCAGCCCCAAATGCTGCCTTAATTGAATTACACATTGGTGCAGCGGTCAGCGAAAGCTATCCAATGCAAGTTGTGGAACGCCTACAAACCTCAAGTTATATCGATATCGAAGCGCCAGCAGGCGACGCGTATCTTCGAAGTGAGAGTCATAAGCCACGTATCTTAATTGCCGGCGGTACAGGTTTCTCATACATAAAAAGTATTGTTGAAGCACAAATAGCTAACGGTGAAACCGTAAGTACTAAATTATATTGGGGCTGTCGCAACCAAGAAGCCATGTATTATCAAGATATTGCTCGTCAATGGAACGACGACTACTCATGGTTAGAATTTATTCCTGTAATTGAACTTGCAGATGATAAATGGACAGGTAAACAAGCTAATTTACTCGAACAAATTAAGCAGGATTTTGTCAGCTTAAACGGTTATGACATTTATATTGCGGGTCGCTTTGACATGGTTGGTGCTGCTCGTGAGCTGTTCCGCGAACTTGGTGTTGAAGAAGACCATTTATATGGTGATGCATTCGCATTTATTAAGTAAACACATAGAGTGTAATACTACATTTACTGGCTAGTTGGCTAAACTGACCAAACTATAAATCGGATGATAATCTTTCATCCGATTTTTTATTATTGTTAATCGATAGCAGCCTAATACCAATTCCAATAATTATTTGGTCATTCAACAGAAATGAAATAACTAATGACATTGGTATAGCATATTAAAACTGCACTCTTTCATAACGACTCCACGCAACTAAATCGCCCATGAATGGCATAATCCATACTGCTGTATTTTCAGTGGTATGAACCCTAAAAAAGACAAGCTCTTCCTCTTGAATATCCATGCGTTTCACTTCACGATAAAAACGCATTGCCGATTCGGTCACATGCTCGGGCTTAATGAATTCTTTTTGATCGATCTTGGTAAAAAACACATCGACATCTACATCGCCAATTGATTGTTGATATTGATTAAATGTCCCACGGGTTTTTAATTTGATCGGTGTCGTTATACAGTCTTCATCAGTAATGCATGTCGTGGTGTATATCTGGCCAGTATTTTCACCTTGATACACTAATGAAATGCTTAAATCAGCGCGTATGAGCTTTTGCCCCGCGATAGGAAAATATACATCTGCATGGTAATGATGCTCGACAATATCTCCGACATCCCCTTCTGGAATAAGCACCCGATTATAACGAATTCGAGTCTCCATTTTTTTAGATAATGGGATAAAACTTTCCATGTTAATTCCTGCGGGTTCAGGGGTTAACATAGTGATATTAATAATGCCTTGGCCATCACAATCATTCAAAGCATATCCAGGACAAGTCGCAAATGAATAAGAACGGCCATTCGTCAGCGCAAAACCGCTAAACCCCTTTAAACCGTGAAGTCGATTTGTTTTTGGTGCAATGTGCTTCTGCCATTTAGATTCATGCAACTGATCCGTGTCATTTTTATAGAACACTTTCGCACTTTCACGAATACCACCAATATTGAGCTCAATTTCTTTATCACTTTTCCATTGCGATGTATTTTTCAGCACTTGGTGGTATTCACAGCCATACCAAAAAATAATGAGTATCCCAAGCAAAACCAATGCACCAGCAATTTTAACCAACAAGCTCACGTCAAAAAAAGCGGCGCGGATCGTGTCACTGTCACTCAGAGAAACAACTTTTACATGGCTTTGCTCACTGATATGGAGCTGATAACCACGCCTTGCGACCGCTTTTAGTTGAATTTCTTGAAAGGGTTCTAATTTACGTCTTAAAGTACTAATGCATTGGGTGAGTGACGTTGGTGCAACGACTCTGTCAGGCCAACCAGCTTCTAACAATTCTTCTTTGGTGTAAATTTTACAATCAAAATCAAGCAGTTTGGTGAGGACAGCATATTCGGAAAAAGTGAGCGGAATTTTCTCATGGTTTAGATGATTAATCAGTTGTTTGGCTGAAGTATCAAGTGATAAATAATGAGTAATTTTTAACACCGTATGCACCTAAAATAATTAACATGAGACCAATTTAATTGTTACAAAATGATACCGTTAAAAACAATATTATAATGTGATAACAAACTCAATCTGATACATTTAAATTACTTTATTACAATAACTTATGTTTACATTGATTCGATGACACCTTCAAAATGAAATGTTCTTATAGGCATTTACGACTAAATATTTGCTGCCCCACTATCAATAGAAGCGACACCCATAATAGTAATCCACAATAAAGCCCTGCGATTGGCATCTGAGCAATACTTAACATGCTAGTACTGCCTCTGTGTTGCACCACATCACCTTGAGATAATATGTCTGGTAATACGACACCACTCATAATGGCCCTAAATAAATCGCTAGGATTGAGTAAAATTAATACTTGAAAAACTGTATTTGAAACGCCTTGTAAATCAGCCACCATGAAGGTGAGTAAAACAAGATCGTATACCAGCACAATCATTACCCACATAAATAACAGCACCGCTATCGCTTTGGCTTTCTCAACCACCAGCAAACTCACTATATAGCCCAACAACACAAAGCATAACGTCAGCAATATACTGCTCAATATTAAGTGAATAAAAGCCACGACAACGTCTTGTATCGGGAAGGCCGTCAACGTCCAAACAGAAATAGCGGTCAGAGAAAAAGCAAAACCTATTGTACAACTGAGCACCCAAAGATGGCCGAGTAACTTACCGAATAAGATGTGTAGACGTGTAACAGGATAAGATAATAGTAGTAACAAAGTGCCTGATTCTTCTTCACCAATAAAGCTATCGTAACTCAATAATATTGCAGTCAATGGTAAAATATACACGCACATTGAACTCAAACTGGCCATGAGTAATGGTAAATCAGCCACAATTAATTCACCTGAAACGGCGGAACCCGCAAAAGTGATAAGCAGTGATAAACATGTCAGCATTAAACCAATAAACAAAAACCATCGATTGCGGAAGTTATCTTTTATTTCTTTTAGTGCAATGGCAAGAACCGCTGTAAACATCACTGCCCCTTATGCCGCTATATGTTGATGAAGCTTCATGAAGTGATGATAAATATCACTTAAATCAGGTTCTTCAATTGAAAAATTATAAGCTCCACTATGCGATGTGAGGTACTTAATAATCCTCGGCTTATCCACTTGATGAACCCATAACTGATTATTAATTGCCAACCTTGATAAAAAATCGTCATGGGCAATGGCATCAAGGATATCAACTCCAGTAAAATGCACCTTAAGATCTGCGGCCTGACGTAATTCCTCTAACCGACCACTTGCTAGCTTTTTACCATTAGCCATAATAAATGCCCGATCGATATTATCTTCAACCACGGCAAGCTCATGAGTGCATACAACAATAGCGCAGCCTTGTCGTTTAAGTTCGGCAATTTTTTGATACATAAATAACGACGCTTGAGGATCAAGCCCTACTGTAGGCTCATCAAGTAATAAAACATCAGGCGCAGACAAAATGGCCTGTGCAAAGCCTAAGCGTTGTTTCATGCCTTTAGAATAGGTTCTAACAGGCTTATTTTGCGCTTGCCCCAAACCAAAGTCTTCAAGCACCCTAACCACCTGATTTTTAGCAACGCCTTTCAATGAAGCAAAATATTCCAGTACTTCTTTTCCGGTTAACTTTTCGTAAAGCGAAATATTTTCAGGTAAATAACCCAAGTTAATTTTCCGGTGGTGCTTTTCATGTTTAAGCACCTTTCCTAACATCGAAATCTCACCAGAAGTGGCAGGAACAATTCCAAGCAACATTTTGATTAAACTAGATTTACCTGCACCGTTATGACCGAGTAAAGCCAATGTTTCGCCAGCATTAACAGTGAAACTAATATCATCAACGGCCAAAAAGTCGCGGTATTGTTTAACTAAATGAGTGACTAAAATTGCTGGGGTATCTTGCATATAATGATTACCTTTAAAATTCATCCGCTTGGGATGGGTTCATCATAGGGAAACTGTCGATGACCCCGGCTTCAGGCATAATATTAAATTGTTGTTGTGTCCACCGAAGTAGCTGCGCGACTGGACTTTTTAATAGAAATTGCGCCTCTGGATAAAGCCAATACAAACGATCTAACTGATCACTTGGCTGGTAAACCTGCTCACTAATACCATTGCCCGTCAGATCCCAACCAATAAAACTACTCCAATAATTCCCCTGACGCTCATAACTCCACTCGACAAGGCTTTCACCAACATATTTAACCTGAATCTGGTTATTTATAAATTGATTACGGTAAATCTTATTACCTTCACCGCCCATCGCCATATAAATACCCACCTCACTATTAGAAAAATCATTACCAAACACGGCATTATCACGTGCACCGTAAATAAACATGCCACGGCCTTCACCTCCCGCAACTTTCGCGTGTGAATTAACAATGTTATTGACTCGGTTTGCAGATACTTCGGAGTGATTAGTCATATTCAGTAACACGCCAAAACTTTGAGCTGATTCAACTAGATTATGATGTAAGTTGATTTTCTCAGAACTCATTAGTGCAAAACCACCATCAACATCTTTTGCATAATTATTAAATGCTTCATCATGAGCGGTATACATATAGTGCAAGCCATATTGCTGGTTAACAAAGTCATTACCGCTCACCAAACTATACTTACCTGACTCAAGATAAATGCCATCCCTAACATGTTTAATCTCGTTGAATTGAATGATGGCATTATCGACCCGCTTTAAGTGAATACCATCACCTCTGTCTAAAATATGTCCTTGGCTGCTTCCAGTAATCACATTGTTTTTAATTGATAAAAAATCACCATTATCGGCTCGAATACCAAAGCTTGGCCCCAGTAATTCGTTATTTTCAATCAACACATTGCTAATGTCGTCGTTAATTAATATTGCGGCATTTAGCGCATATTGGTCTGCCCCCCAATTGACAATTTTTAACGATCGCAGCTTAACATCTGAGCTTGCTATCGTTATTGCGCTGCCTAAACCTAATGCGTCGATTTCTGCGCCGGGCTTACCAATAATACTGAGCGGTTTATCTATGATGAATTGCCCCTGATAAACAGCGCGATGCAAGACTAATGTGTCATAAGAATGCGCTTGCTGAATTTTCAGTTGTAAGCCTAGTGGATCTTTCACCGGTATTTCAGCTGCAGTACTTGGCAGAGTGAGTATGGCCAAAAAAATAGATAACAAAATCGTAAATCTCATTGTCATACCACTCTATTCAAACCTTATCGTACACAATGAAAGTGACCTTATAAAAAGCCGCTTTATTTGAGACGATCATTAATGATTCATGCCTTTTTCGTGCGACATTCCTTCACCTAATACTTCAAGTGAAATCTCATCATATGCCAACACTGCACCACCAAATTCATTCGCAAAATGTTGCGCTGCATCAGCACTACTAAATGCGCCAACTGAAGGCCCCATAACACCTTTACGATTCGAACCATAAACATACCAAGCCTTTGTTCCATCAATAAAGGAGTCATCATTAGGCATCTCCCATGATGTTTTTGCCATATCATGTACATAAACTTGACTTACTTGTCTTTGATTCTCTGGTTGTAAAATAAAATTGAACATGTCTCTAGTTGAGCAAAACTTGGGGATTACATCACTATCTTTTAAAAATACCTCACCTTTAGGACCAGGGTATTTTGTGATCATCATGCCACACATATGACAACGGTCATGATCGTCAATAGCCTGAGAGTCATGCATTGTTAGCCCATCATGTTGTGGGCCACAAGCAAATAACATTGGTATAAACAACAGTAAAAAATAAATTCTATTCATATAATTCACACTTAACAGTAAACAATCACATTGATAGAGCTCCCCCTTAAAGCACCGGGGGAGTCAATTAGTAAAGGGCAGCCCTCAAAACTGATTAAATACCGTAAGTTTGCCCCGCATATAAGATGAACAAACGTAGACACATCATGCCACTAATGACACATACGCCCGATAAGTAAAACGCTTTGGCTGAATGGCTAAAGGTTTTACCTGTGGCAAAGTTAAGTAAGATGGGGCCTAAAAAACCAACCCCAATAACCCCAACCCAGAACAAGTTAGCCCATACACCACTAGTAAAAGCAGAAAATGCAGATTGCGCACCTTCATTACCCGTCGCAAGCGACATGGCTATCATCACAATAAATAAAATTTCAGTAATCATGATCGGCCATTCAGCACCGTGTAACAGCGTTAACTCACTACTGTGTAAGTCTTCTTTGAACACTAAAACCGACACCATTTTTGATGCAGCTGCACCCGCAGAAACTCCTGATACGATAAATAATGCAGGTAACACAGCAGTATTGATCAATGGGAAACGAATGAGTGCTGAAATTAAGAAGCCTGTATATGCACAAACCGACATAGCAAGAATCAACGTTAATAATTCTAATGGACGTCGAATTGGCTTCAACATACTAATAAGTGGTAATAGTCCCCTTAACCCCTTAATAGCTTTTATGTCATCTTCAAAGGCATAAAGACACAACACCGCAGTTAATGGGATATAAGCACAAAGTGCGATAACACCAAGCGACATTACTGAGGTGAAATTATAAAACACCAAAATACGCCAGAAGAACAGAGGGTTAGTTAAATCTAGCACTAGACATAACATACCTAAACTTATCGTAACAAACGAAATTAATGCGGCAGACTTATACAAAGGTGTGTTAGCGGTTTGGCCTTTAATAAACCGAATCGCTAACGCAACAACTAAAGCTCCGCCAGAGATCCCTGCTAGAAATAAGTACACTGCAATAGGCCATGGCCACGCTATCCCTTGGGATAACCCCATGGTGAACTCCATTGAACCGTCCATCTTATACCCCCAATTTAACGACTGGTATGTAACGTAAACTCGGCTCAGTACCAAACTGAGGTTTCATACGAACCGAGTCTTTGACTGCCAATAATTTATTCACATATGAATTTGGATCGTTAATATCACCAAAAATCAATGCGTCATATTTACATTGCTGTACACATGCTGGTAACTCGCCTTTTGATAACTTGCTACTTAAGCAAAAATCACAGTGATCAGCGACATTAGTATCTTCATTGATGAAACGAGCATTATAAGGACAGGCGCCAATACAATATTTACAACCGGCACACTTACTCTTATCCATAGTCACAATCCCAGTTTTAGGATCTCTATGCGCAGCACCCGTTGGGCATACACTGACACATGGTGCATTTTTACACTGCTGACAAGAAACACGTACAAACTTGCGTTCGCAGTTACATTTGTCTTTACCACAGTGTGGGCAAGCTTTACCTTCTACTCCACCCGATTGATGCTCCATCAAACACTTTGACTTACCCACAGGTAAGCTGTTTGCTGTATTACAAGCCAGCTTGCACTCTCCACAGCCAGTACATTTGTTTTGATCAAACACCATGACATAATGAGGCTTATTCGTATTAGAACTGTCATCTTCAACTGAGGTACAACCCATCGGACCCCAAATTAAAGAAGCAGCACCAACACCTTTTAGAAACCTCCGTCTCTCTATATTCTCACTCACAACACCCTCCCTATATCAGCCTTGACTGACAGGTATTTATTGGTTCGGCTGTAAATTCAAATGACGAAATTATCGATTCACTTCGTCCAATTGAAATTCGGCTTTTATAATTGCATTAGTAATAGATTGTCGATTAAAAGGTTGAGATTGGTTTGTTAGTAAAATCCGCCAATGCTTGATGGCTATTGCATACTGACCATTTAAGTAAGCGTTTGTTGCAAGTAGCATTCGAGTATGAAGTTCGTCATTTTGGATAGACAAAGCGGTATCAATCACATGCTTTGTTTCAGGCCCGAATGTGCGAGCATCACGGTAATACATTGATGTTGCTTTCATCCCTAAGAGTTCAGCGTCGTTGCCAACCAAAGAAATAAGCTGGGTTAACGTGTCGACCGAGCTAGCATATAAGCCACCTTCGGCATAAGACTGCGCTAACGCCATAAGTGCCATTTCATCTTGTGGTTGTTGCTCAACTTGCCTCCGTCCTTTCGTGATGTTGGCAGCAACAAGATAATCCACATTGTCATCAACTCTACCTTTGTCCCAACCTTGAAAATGTCCTCCACTGGCATAAATTGATATCGAAAAGATCAACACGATGACTGACATCCCAAAAGGATAATAAGCGGTAGCAAGACCATTGAACTCATCAAGTTCAACGTTGACAGCCTTGCTAACCCCTTTAGTCACTCTGCTATTATTTTTCACCACAGTACGGCTCAAATTACGGTTGTATGCACTGTGATGAAGCCAGAAGAGTCCGATAAATATACTCAGACATATTGCAATACCTAAGGCCAGAATATTCATAAGTGTCTCTTCTTTTAATTGAATAAGTTGTTACATTAACTGGGGCTATTTACCCGCCATTGCGTGATTCATCATGCCTTCCATTCCCATACCACTCAGTCCCATTCCTTTGGATTTTTCACTTGGTTTTTCGGACAGAACTAATTCAACCTCAAACACTAAAGCTGTTTCACCTGGAATATTACCCGCCCCTTTTGCGCCGTAAGCCAACGCTGATGGAATGGTGAATCGAAAAGTTGAACCAACAGGCATAAGACGCAAACCTTCTTCCCAACCGTCAATTGCCGTTAACAATGCAAAACGCACAGGCTCAGTGGTTTCTTCAAAGACAGTTCCATCAATCAATGAACCTTTGTATTTAACTGTCACTACATCTTCAGCCTTAGGTTTAATACCATCACCAAGGACTAACACTTCATATTGCAAACCAGTGCCTGTCACTTTTACACCTGATTTATCTTTGTTTTTCGCCAAATAATTTTCGCTAGCCTTACGACTGGCTAACACCATTTTTTCAACTTTTTGAGTGTTTAATACATTCAGTAATTCACTTCGCTCATTCAAGTAAGTGATGACGTCCTCATCAGTTATTTTTTGCTGATCTTTTAACGCATCAATCACCCCATCAATAACGTCTTGAACGTCGACTTTTGCACCTAACTCTGTTTGATTAAAAATTTGGTTTGATAAATAATTACCTACCGAAGCGCCTATACTATAAGACTGTTTTTCAACATCATTCTCCAAACCATCACTCGCAACACTGCTAGCTGATAGCACTAACGAAATACACGTCGCAATGGTTAACGCACTTTTGTTAAGATTTTTCATAAAGTATTCTCACATTATTGAGTTCACCTATCAGTAAATTACCAATAGCTATTAATCTGAAATAAAAGGTTATGGTTTCTCTGTTGGCCTACCCGATAAGCGCCACCCATAAATGCCCTCACTCATATGCCTAACGCCGGTATAACCGATTTTCACCGTTTCTCTGGCTGCCATTGCGCTGGAAGTGCATAAAGGATTTGCACAGTAGAAAATCATTACGGCATCTTTATTTTTTGGAAGTAGTTTTTTCCAATTTTTAACGTTGAAATAAATGGCACCCGGAATGTATCCTTCTGCCCATAACTCCATCGTGTTTACATCAAAAAAATAAACACCCTCTTTGCCTATTAACGACTCAGCCTCACGCATTGAAATCGGGTTAAGCTGAATGTCATACACTGGAGCAAGAGTCATCTCTCCGCCGCCGCCAGCGAATACTGGTGTGTTCATTACGATTAACAACGATACTGAAATCAAAATGGTACTAAGTCGTTTTTTCATTGCATTCTCTCTACATATCTTGTCATCACAGTAATGCCGGAATATCGGTAAATGGCTTCCCGCTGTTGCGGGAAGCCATTATTGATTTATATACTGTTTTTATTGATAATTGCTTGAGCCTGAGTGACATACGTCATCGCAGCATCGATACGTTTTTGGCTATAGCGAGCACCATGTACCCCCCAAGAGCCGTCTTTCTTAAGAAGCGTTACAGCATCTTGAGCTTTATCAGTAAGTAGCAACACTTGTGATTTAGCTTCAACAGATAACTTAGTGACTTCTAGCAGTTTATCGATACCATCGAGCGCAACCACAACCTGCGCGTAGGTGTCTTTAATCGGTGTTTGCCACTTCATCACTTCACCATAAATCTCTTGTTGATCTTCGTAATGTAAGCTTGGATCAAGTTCAGATTGGAACTGACTATGACAACCTTTGCCATTAACAACGTTATCATCTGAGATTGAAGTGCGAGCACATGACCACATTAAGTCTAAGTAGTTATTACCATTTGCATTTTTAGCAACAGTCCAACCTTTAGTACTTGATACACGAGGTTCACCTTCAGGCGGGTTAAGAGTCTTATTCGTTGGATCTATTTCAATCTTCCACATATGAGACTTACGTACCGCATCGAAGCCAGCTTGGTCAGGGAACTGCATAGCAGTAAAGTTTTCACAGCTCCCCATGTTCGGCATATGACAACTAGTACAGGTTTGTTCGCTATGAGACTTAGTGTTCTCTACGATTTCAGCTTGTGCAGCATGACAATCCGTACACTCTGTCTTCATTTTTGGTTTGGTATAACCCGATTTCCAATCGTTGCTTGTGACTTCATGTGGATCATGACAAGTAGAACAACGCATGCCTTTTTCATAGTGCATAGACGCGAACATTTGTGAACCTTCGGTTCCACATGATGGACATGAGGACTTCATTTTCACACCAAATGCATATTCTAACTTTTCTTGACCTTTCTCTGTTTTAGCTAAATCAGGTACAAAATTAAAACGTTGATGGCAACGCTCACAGTTAGAAGGCATTCCACCGCCATTCCCCCCGTCTAAATGACCACCAGCACCATGACACTCTTCACAGGCAATGCCTCTAGAAATAGTATGTTCTTGTAGTGTTTTAGGGTCGCCTAAGGCGGCAAAGTATTCATCTTTAGATTGGAAATCAAACTTGAAGCTATGGCACACTTCACAATAAGAACTTGCTGGCTGGAACAGCATTTCTTTTTCGTATTTAGCGCCGTATGAGCTCATGCCTATTTGATGAGAACCACTTGCGCCAAAAGCTTTACCGTCGTTAGTGGCAGGAAACTCTGGGATAACAGCATTGATTTTTGCCGCCATGGCTGGGGTTAACCATTCAGCCCAACCACGTGAAAATTGGTTACCACCAGCAACCATTTTACCGGTGCCTTCAATAAGTAAACCATCACGAATATGGTATGTACCACGAACAAGATAGCTGTCAATAAAACCGTATTTAGTGCGAGGTGTACCGATTGTTGCATAAATAGCATCTGGGGTAATACCATCAGCGAGAATGGACGTGTCTTTAGTACCGTACATTGGTTTTTTAAGATCATTGTCCACTTCTGGATGCTCACCAGGGAACCGAACTGTTTTCGCATGACGAGAACGACTCCATGCTTCATATTGAACAGCATGACATTCACCACATTTTTCTGGACCCACAAACTTATTCGGATAATCGAGAATGGATTTCGCACCTAAACGATATTGAACCGCACTTGGGCGGCCTACCATTTCACTATATACAGGGCTGTTACCAGTATCGAGATATTCTTCACCCCGGTCACTTACATGGTACTCACCAATTAAATTACCTTCTTCATGATATTTAAATAAAGGGTGATTTTGAAAAAGGAAATCAAATAATTCTTTTTCCTGAACAATATAATCTTGTAGCGTTTTAACACCTTTAGTTTTTTCAACACCATTAGAATGTTCAATTACTTCTAATGCGGTATGCCCCATCGACTTTTCACTTGTTGCCTTTCCGCCTGCATTAACAGTACCTACAGCGCCAAGACAAAGCAGCACGCTGAGTGCAGCCAGCTTGTATTTACCCTGTTTCATTGTCCCACTCCTCATCATCATTACTCTATTTTTCTCCGCTAAACCTGGCAGTTCAGCGAACGATATAATTAATTTGAGCAAGAGACATTCTAAAGGCAAAAACGGGACTAACCATGCGCAAGATCACATAGAAAAACGACTCACAAATAACAAAACATAAAACAACACAAATCCAATACTTACAATAACTTAAAGTTCGACTCAGATTATTTTTTATATAAAAACACGCTTTTTTTAGTTATAAAAAAAACTAAAAATATATTTATTAATATAAAAAAACATCCTCTTTAAATAATTGAAATACTAACAAGATCAGCCTCACAGAAAATAGAGTCCAACAAATATAAGGTTTATTTTACTTTATTAATTAATTTTTTTAACTATCAACTTTAGCGACTCAACAGGCCAAAACCTATGAGTAAAAACTAACACCCAACATCATTAATATAATTAGGTATAAATAAGATGATCCCAGAAATTGGACATTTTCTGATAATAATAGCCACAAGCCTTTCATTATTATTGGCCACCATTCCATTATTAGGGTTATATAAAAAAAACCGATATTTAATCAGCTATTA
Source organism: Shewanella sp. A22 (assembly GCF_053850585.1). Classification (NCBI taxonomy): domain Bacteria; kingdom Pseudomonadati; phylum Pseudomonadota; class Gammaproteobacteria; order Alteromonadales; family Shewanellaceae; genus Shewanella; species Shewanella sp. A22. The sequence continues at coordinate 24,026 of NZ_JBSQBN010000023.1, read as the reverse complement.
CCGTCCATTAAGTAATATGATGTTATTAGCTTTCTCGGCTGCAGTTACCTGCCTAACCCTTAGTTTTATTTTTAATGACTTCTCTGTTGCTTATGTGGCAAACCACTCTAATACTCAACTGGCCACCTTCTATAAAATTGCCGCTGTTTGGGGAAGCCATGAAGGATCAATGCTTTTTTGGGTCAGTGCTATTGCATTTTGGACGGCCTTAATCGCCAATAGAAAGACAGAGAATAATGAGGCTTTTTTTGTCCGTATCATATCGGTATTAGCCTTGGTCATTTTGGGGTTTAGTTTATTTATCATTTTTACATCAAACCCCTTTGTGAGGCTTTTACCTGACTTTCCAATTGAAGGCAGAGACTTAAATCCGATATTACAAAACATCGGTTTAATTATTCACCCGCCGCTGTTGTTCCTCGGTTATGTCGGCTTAACGGTTTGCTTTGCAAGTTCAGTTTCTGCTTTGCTCGGAAAACAATTCACCCAACAACAAGCACAATATATGCGCCCTTGGGCCATTATGGCATGGGTGTTTCTAACCGGTGGCAATGCATTTGGTTCTTGGTGGGCTTATAACGAACTTGGCTGGGGGGGGTGGTGGTTTTGGGATCCTGTAGAAAATGCTTCATTTATTCCATGGCTGGTGTCAACCGCTTTAGTACATTCAGTAACCGTGACTCAACGCTTAGGACAATGTAAAAGATTCACGTTATTCTTAGCGATATTGGCTTTTTCACTTAGCTTACTTGGCACCTTTATCGTTCGTTCTGGCGTTGTACAATCCGTACATGCTTTTGCTGCTGATCCTACCCGTGGTATGTCAATTCTCTTTCTGCTTGTGGTGTTATCGGGGGGAGCGTTAGCGTTATTTGCTAGCCGTAGTGCTTATATTACTGCAACAGACAGCTTCAATCCCTTTTCCAAAAACACACTTATATTACTTGGTAATCTATTGTTAGTGGTAGCCGGACTGTCGGTGCTACTAGGCAGCTACTATCCAATTATTTATAACGTCATAACTCACAACACAATCTCAGTCGGGACACCTTATTTCAACAGTATTTTTGTGCCCATTATTTTCATGCTGAGTTTCCTAATGGGATTAGCACCTTTAATAAGTTGGCAACAAGAAAAATTACCCAGCCTAAAACGTCCACTGATTTTACTATTGGTTTGTGTTGCATTAGTGATACTTATCAGCATCAATTCAGAGCGTACTAATGCATGGTTTTGCTTTGGATTACTGGCCACAATATGGATTATGGCTTGTACTTGCCTCGCGCTTTATCAACACCTTAAAAGCAAAACAAAAAACACTCAATCATACCGCTTTTTTGGCATGTGCTTAGCGCACTTTGGCATTGCAATAGCAATTCTTGCGGGTACTGTTGTCTCTCATTTTGAACAAGAAGAAGTCCTAAGTATGGGGCCTGGCCAAGGCAGGGCGTTGGCTGGATATATCTTTGTATTTGAGCAAACCCAGCAGATATCGACAACAAGCTTTGATGCTCTACAAGCCAATATCCGTATTATGGATTTAAACGAAAAAACCGTGGGTTATGTTTATCCTCAACGTCAAACTTTTAAAACGAATGGTATGCAAACCACTGCCGCTAGCGTTTACTCTACGCCGTTTCAAGATTTATATGTATCAATGGGTGCCAAGTTAAATGAGACTGAATACTTAATCCGTATCAGCTATAAACCGATGGTGAGTTGGCTTTGGATTGGTGCAATATTAATGATGTTTGGTGGTATTTTTATCGTATTAACAAGCCACCATCGACAACTCTCCACATCGTTAAATACCGCACCATCGACTTTCACTTTACAGGACCCCATCTCATGAATTTAAGAGTCATGATGATAACAATATTACTGTGTGTGTTCATTCCGTCAGTACTTGCTAATACCGCAATGTATAACCCAGAAGAAAAGCGAAAATTGGGTTTTGAAATTGCCCAAGAACTTCGCTGCCCTTCTTCTGATAACCGCAGTCTTTTTGATTCACAAACACAAATTGCAAATGAGTTGAAAGGCCATATTTTTAAACAATTAGATGAAGGTCAATCTAAACAGCAAATCATTGACTTTATGGTGGCTCGCTTTGGTGAAAGGATCCGTTACAACCCAAGCATCAATAGCGGCACATTAGCGTTATGGCTTATACCTTTTATGTTAATTATGCTATCCATTGTCGGCGGTATTTGCTGGGTAATGACACAACACAAACGGCAATCAGCTAACAAACACTCTGAAATAGACGAGAAAAATTATGAATAAATTGCTTTCTTTAACACTGTTAATCCTTACCGCCAGTATTCATTTAAATACGTCTGCGTCAGCGGTGGATGTTAGAGTATATAAAACTGGTGATCCTATAGAAAAACCGTTGATAATGTCGCGCTTTGTTGAACTGCATCATGCTAGAAAAATTGCTGATATACACTTTATGGATCAACAGAGAAATAAAGTAGATTTGCAGCAATATCACGGCAAATTAGTCATGGTAAATTTGTGGGCAACATGGTGCGCCCCCTGCGCTAAAGAAATACCAGCTATGCAGGAGATACAGCAACGCAATAAAGATAAAGATTTTGTCCTTTTACCCATATCTATCGATGAAGATACCAATGCAATTGCCCCTTTCTTTAAAGAACACGGTATTACAGGTTATGAGACATGGCTAGACCCTGAAAAAAACATCGACTACATCATGCCTGCAGATTTAATTCCCGCCAGCTTCATTTTGGATGGGAAGGGTAATCTGGTTGGTTTTGTTCGGGGTTATATTGATTGGACCGACGAGGGTATACAGCCTTTTTTAGACGGACTTATTGTTAAGTATGCCAAACGGTAATTGTATCGCTCGAGACCATGTTCAGCGAGGGTTCAATTCCAACAGTGCTAGAGTTATGTCATATTAATAACGGCGATCGAAGGTCGCCGTTATGCTTGTAGAACCCGCCTTTATTCATTACCATTATCACCAGTTTTCCATTTCCTAGGCTTATTTTTTAATGAAGTTATCTGTTTTAAACCAAACGATTTTTAATCACTTATATCGCGACATTTTTGAGTTTCGCAGCACCTTTGATTTACCGGTTAACGACAGTGCTAGCCTAGACAGCAAAGCTGATACATTACACACCTCTTTAATTATTGAAGAAATGACCGAGTTGGCAGAAGCGGACTCTCGTATTGAGCAAGCAGATGCCATCGTAGACTCAGTGTATGTATTAATGGGCCGTTTAGTACACCTAGGCGCTTCTCAAGTGAGCGATCGCATCGAGATAAGCTATCTTATCGATTTACTATTAAACGTGGCTAAAAACCGCAAAATCGACTTCATAAAATGTTGGGATGAAGTCCACTCAAGTAATATGAGTAAAGTGTGCCGTAATCAACAAGAGTTAGATGAAACCATCGCCCATTATGCTAAACAAGGTGTTGAGATAGTCGGTAGCACTAAAGGTGAGTTTATTATTGCTAAGTGCGCTAAAGATGTCGATATGGCCGGTAAGGTAGTTCGCCAAGGTAAAGTATTAAAATCTGTTTACTATCGCCCTGCGGACTTAACCACATTAGTGCGAGATTAATGTAACTAAAGTCAATTACCCCAAAATGCGCTAATGACTTAACAGCGCATTTTTTTATGGGTATTTCTGGCTACGCAGCTTCGCGTGCTTTCTCTATATCAAGCGCCTCAATTACCCCCTGTGGATTATCCACACTCAAATGTACCGTTTTCATTGGTTCAGGTAATTGCCCCATCCCACCATGATAAATGGTAGCCTTAGTCAGCGTGATGGTCATATTACTATGACCTCGCCCAATCGCGAGGGTTTCAGCTTGATCTTTAGCAAATGCTGTGGGTTCATGGCTAACAACACAATCAATATCGGCGACATCTATGACCATAAACCCCCACAGAGAATTATTAATTACCAAGTTATTCCTAATTAAATACATAGAGTAATGACGCGAAATCCGATGATTAGCAACGATAGACATTAATGAGTAGGTAATAATGCTCGCACCAATAATGGCAATCCATTCACTCCAAGGCATGATTAATACGTAACTAATATAGGCTGCGAAAATACAACCAAAAATCATAAAGCACACATGCCACCTTTTAGCACTAACAAGGTTTATATTGGCGATAACTTGTGGATGTTTGCGTGAAAACCATGGGATAGAGTAAAACCAGTTAGTCGCTTCGCTGGCCAAAATAAGCGCGACGGTTAAGCTTTTCTCCTCACCATCTCGATAGGTTTCAACTGCACCCACTCGAGGGTCGCCGGTGAGCTTTCTTACCTTCAGTAATCCTCGCACAACACTCACAATCAAATACAGCTCTATAATCAACAATATTGCAATAATGGGATAACGTAACCATGCAACAAACTCAAAATAATGCGCGATATCTGCAGGAAAACTAAATCGTGCCACTAAGCTACTTAAACTGAAAATAACAATGATTTTCCACAACTTTTGCTCACCAATTTTGATAACGCAATACCAATACAAAAGCGGTAACAAGACAAAATATGCGGCCGAAATAATGCCTAAAGATAACGCCTCAGCATCGGTAGTCAACGACAGAGGCGTCAGTTTCACACCCATAATAAAACAACACAACATCAACGCCAAAAAGACTAATCGATACTTAACCTTGGCTCTCATCTAATACTTATCCTTGTAAATGTTATTCATTATATCAATACGATTGGGACATAATCTTGAAGATACAAAATGTTAACATATCAGAAAAAATGAGTGTCACGGCAATTAATGGGGGCAAAAGTGTTATTAAATATTGCTGTGAATAGGTATCACGATAGATTGCGTTTGAACAACCACGTCAACCGATGAGTGCAGCAGTTGGGAAAGCCATTGAATGATCGGCCTCGGGGATGACCAGTAACTTAAGTACTAAATCACCAGATTGCACCGAGTAACCCGCCTAGCGAATTGCCCACAAAGGTGTTTTGTTGGGTATCGACCCGATAGTTTTTTCAACGAAGGGCATAACAACCTGACTGATATACGCAACGTGTCGCCTGGCCTCGCCAGTGGGTAGTTTCCAACTCGCATCGTGACTTGGGGTATAGTCGCGGATCCGACTCGCCGAACCTTTGCTAGGCCTCTGATAGCCTATGGCGACTAAAATGGCTTGCTGCATCATGTTACTGTTCATTGGGAATCGCGTCGCACCAGACACAACTTGCAAGCTATACATGGAGTCGGTCATATAGATTACAGGGTAACGATGGTTACTATTGTGGCGGTAATCTTTAGGCAGTTTGATCATCACTTGATAATGGCGATCGCCATCTTTAAGCACAAATTGGCGGGTACGAGGAATATTGACTACTGCAGCGGTGGAATGCTCATCGACAGCGTTGCTTGTTAAGTCAGCCAGTACAGCATCATTGCTAGCTGACGCACTGGCTAGAGATAACCCACAACACATTATCGCACCGATTAACCTATAAATTGTTTTCATGCATCCCTGCCCTGTGGTAATAAACCACAAATGTTAAATCATATAATCCAGTGATAGCGCAATAAACAGTATCATCCCAGCCCAATTATTATTTAAAAAAGCGGTAAAACAAGATGCTCGTTCACGGCCGTAAATTAACTTTTGCTGGTATATAGCAAACGCAACAAAACCAATCATACCTAAACCATAAATGACACCACGTTCAGCCACCTGCCCCGCCATAAAAAAACACCCTAGTGCTGCAAGCTGGAATAAACCAATAATCTGCCTGTCATAGCGACCAAATAAAATAGCGGTCGATTTAATACCCACTTTGAGATCATCATCGCGATCTACCATGGCATACATGGTATCGTAGGCTACCGTCCAACACCAATTGGCCATAAACAACCACCATGCTTCAGCGGGCACCTCACCAAGCTGTGCAGCATAAGCCATGGGGATTGACCAACTCCAAACAATACCTAAGAACATTTGCGGCATGTTCGTTACCCGTTTCATAAACGGGTACATCACGGTCAAGACAATTCCCACAACCGACATTTTAACGACTAGTGGGTTAAGCAATAACACTAAACTAAAAGCTGCAAGCCCTAATAGTACGAATAGACTCAATGCCTCTTTAACCGACACCTCACCAGACACCAACGGCCGCATACTTGTGCGCTCAACATGAGCATCTAATTTACGGTCGGCAAAGTCATTAATAATGCAACCATTTGCACGCATAATCACCACGCCCACAATAAATATCAGCAACACTTTTGTATCAGGCAACCCTTGGGCCGCTAACACCAACGCCATTAAACATGGCCATAATAAAAGTAAGGTACCAATGGGTCTATCAATCCGCATTAATCTTGCATATGCACACAACTTTTCTTGCAATGACATTGGTGTCGCATCTCCATGATTTAACTGGTGGAACAGATTAACAACGCTCTAATTTTGCTAGCGATACCAACAGCCATTTACTGCCAAAATCGTGAAAATTAACTTGTACACGTCCTTTCTCTCCTGAGCCTTCAAAGCTAGTCACAACACCTTCACCAAACTTAAAATGTTTCACTTTAGAACCTACTTTATGTCCCGTGTCATTAAAACCATGCGGTTTCTTAGTGGCAACCGCCGCTGCAGCACGAGCGGGGAAACGTTGACTAATTGACGGTGTTACCTGTGCACGGATCCTAATTTGTTCAACGAACTTTTCTGGGATCTCGTTAATAAAACGAGATGGACTGGCATAATCTTCACGACCATAAATACGGCGAGACTCAGCATAACTGATGTATAATTTCTGCATTGCACGAGTCATACCGACATAACATAAACGGCGTTCTTCGTCTAAACGATCGCCTTCATCCAATGCCATCTTGCTCGGGAATAATCCTTCTTCAACGCCCGCCATAAACACCATTGGAAACTCAAGTCCTTTAGCCGAATGCAAGGTCATTAATTGCACTGCATCAGTAAAGGCATCTGCTTGCCCTTCGCCAGCTTCTAATGCTGCATGGGACAAAAAGGCATTAAGCTCACCCATGTCTTCAAGCTCTTCGGGCATTTCAAAACTGCGTGCTGCTGTAACCAGCTCATTTAAGTTTTCAATTCGCGCTTGGGCTTTTTCGCCTTTTTCAGCCTCGTACATGGTACGCAAGCCTGAACGCTCAATCACACTATCGGCCATTCGATACAACAACATATCGGCCGTATCTGTCCGCATCGAAATAATCAGTTCCATAAAGCCATTGATGGCATTAGCCGCACGGCCAGCCAGTACTTTTTCTTCGATTAACTTGACGCAGGCTTGCCAAAGCGTCAGTTGATGCTGTCTGGCGGTTGAGCGCACAATATCCAAAGTACGGTCGCCAATACCACGGGCAGGAGTGTTCACTACACGCTCAAATGCGGCATCATCATCTTTATTATTGATAAGGCGCATATAACCCATTGCGTCTTTAATTTCTTGACGCTCGAAGAAACGCAAACCACCGTAAATACGATACGCTAACCCTTTGTGCAAAAAGGCTTCTTCTAATACTCGCGATTGCGCATTTGAACGATACAAAATAGCGCATTCACTCAAACTACCGCCTTTTTCATGCCAATCACTAATGCGGCCAACAATAAACTTGGCTTCGTCCATCTCGTTAAAGGCACAGTAAACAGAAATCGGCTCACCATCTTTATCTTCGGTCCACAACTCTTTACCCAAACGCTCTGGGTTATTGGCTATCACGGCATTAGATGCATTCAAAATATTGGCAGTTGAACGGTAATTTTGTTCCAAACGAATTGTGGTTGCACCAGAAAAATCTTTTAAGAAACGGTGTAAGTTTTCTATTTGCGCACCACGCCAACCGTAAATAGATTGATCGTCATCACCCACAATCATCACATTGGCGGTATTGCCCGCTAACACACGGATCCACGCATATTGAATCGCGTTAGTATCTTGAAACTCGTCAACCAAAATGTGACGAAAACGCTCTTGATAATGCGCGAGTAAATGCGGTTTATTGAGCCATAACTCATGTGCACGTAGTAGAATTTCAGCAAAATCGACCAACCCAGCACGATCACAAGACTCTTGATAGATTTTATAAATATTCAGTAAGTTTTGCTCAATAGGAAAACTGCCCGCATCAATGTGCTTAGGGCGAAGACCTTGATCTTTTTTACCATTAATATAGCCCTGCGCTTGACGAGGAGGGTACTGTTTTTCGTCTAAGTTAAGGCTTTTAAGGATACGCTTGAGTAACCGTAATTGGTCGTCAGAATCAATAATCTGGAAACTTTGTGGCAAGTTGGCGTCTTGGTAATGGGTACGTAATAACCGATGAGCTAAACCATGGAAAGTACCAATCCACATCCGCCCCATATTAGTGCCTACAACCTTTTCGACCCGCTCACGCATTTCGGCGGCGGCTTTATTGGTAAAGGTTACGGCTAAAATTGAATAAGGACTTTGTTGTTCTACTTGCATTAACCACGCAATACGATGGGTTAATACGCGAGTTTTACCGCTGCCGGCTCCCGCTAACACCAACATATTTGAAAGTGGCGCGCCGACGGCCTCACGCTGCTTGTCGTTTAGGCCATCTAATAATGATGATACGTCCATTCTTCCTCCCAGAAATCTGCGAGGCATTATATATCAAATAGCGAAGGTCTGTTTACCTTTCGTGGGCCAAAGCGAGTCTCAATAACCAAGTTTATGTCTTAATCTAACGGTTATACCCAGCAATTGACACCACGGAGAATAACAAAAGTAAAACACAATGAACGGATCATTTTGCTAGGTTTAAGTTTCATTTGAGTCTTCGTTTTGATGAACGCATGACCAGATACTAAATGCGATTGATATCATGTTGAAAATGGATAAAACAAATTGAAATATTGTCGCGGCCTAGTAAGCCGTAAATTGACAAAGGAGTACACGAAAATTACTATACAACAAGATTAGTTACTTAGGTTGTCATATTGAATATCAAAGATTTAGAGCTGTTTATGGCTGTCGCAAAGTTAGGTAGCTTCTCTAAAGCGGCTCAATCGCTTGATACTCGCCGAGCATTGGTGAGCCGCCGTATCGCCGATTTAGAAAAACAACTCGGTGCACCACTATTTACCCGAACAACCAGAGCGATGACATTAACCACTTCTGGGCAGCGTTATTTAGCTCAAATTACCCCACTGGTTAGCCAATTAAATCATGCGGGAGAGGTGTTTAAACATCGTCATGATGATGTACAAGGTAAGCTTAGAATTGGCTTACAACCCTTTGTAGACAAACTAATGGATAAGCACATCGCTAATTTTATTCACGCCTATCCTCAAGTGCAGTTAGAAGTGTTTATTGTGCCAGGTCAAGTTCAAGATATTAAACGCTTAAACATAGATTGTATGCTCAATGCTGGTGAAGTGGGTAAAGGTAATATATGCGCTGAAAAACTCATGACATTTGAACGAAAAATGTATGCCAGTAGCCTTTACCTTGAAAAAACGTCGTTAATCGAAACAATTGATGATTTACATTTCCACTCACTGCTGGGGTATCGCTCTGCAGATGGGGTGTTAGAAGACAAATGGGTATTTCAACATGCCGAAATCAGTGCAAACCATAAAGTCATTTGCAGTGATTACAACTCCTTGTATCACTTTTGCTTAGGCGGTGCAGGCATCACTTTATTGCCACAAGTCATTGCTGTTGCTGCCGTTGAGAGCCAACAATTAATCAATGTGTTACCCGAACTCAGTGCAGGCTTTAAAGATATTAATCTCCTCTATCCAGCAGATGCGCCCTTATCCGCTGTCGCAAAAGTGTTTGTCGAATACCTTACTCAAACTGTCAAATAGCATACTAAAGCGTAAAAAAATAGGCCAGCAATACTGACCCATTTTGCTAACCTCAATTTGAGTAAAATGGCGTTCAGCGAACCAAGATTTCACTGACCCCACCCAAGTTGAGGTTACTTACACTGCAAGTTTATTTCTTATCTTCTTTTAAACCAATGCTGTCCATCCAGTATTCAAAATTGACCAGATTACCAGGTAATACAATACGACTGTCTTTCTTACTTAAGCCATCAAGCTGTTTCATGTATTGTTCACCTAACTGCATACGCAATGCGCTTTGCCCGCCTTCAGATGAAATAACAACGGCTAAACGCTCTATTGACTCAGATGTGGCTTTGGCTAAAGTTAGAATCTCTTGCGCCTTACCTTCGGCCTCATTAATTCGGCGCTGCATTTCACCTTCTGAGCGATTGATGGTTTCAGCCATTACACCTTCAGAACGGTTAATTTTACTTTGCTTATCACCTTCACTTTTTGCCAGTAATGCCCTACGTTCACGCTCAGCATTCACCTGCATTTCCATCGCATTTTTGACGGTTTCTGGCGGAGTGATATTTTTAATTTCGTAACGATGAACCCGTATACCCCACATCGAACCCGCTTCATCGAGCACCTCAACCACTTTGGCTGAAATTAAATCACGCTCTTCAAAAGTACGGTCAAGATCTAGTGTGCCGATAACCGAACGAGTAGTCGTTTGTGCCAACTGAATTGCCGCATAACGGTAGTCAGTAATGCCATAACTGGCTTTAACGGGATCGGTTACCGAAATATAGATAACACCATCAACTTCCACATTCACCTCATCACTTGAGAAACACTCTTGCGGTGGCACATCTATTGTTTCTTCTTTCAAGTCATGAATATAAGCCACTTTATCGATAAAAGGGATTAATGCATGAAAACCTGCATCCAAGGTGCTGTGATATTTGCCTAAACGTTCAACGATATAGGCAGATTTAGTCGGAACCAGACGAATAGACTGAAATAATTTAAGTACAAAAATGGCAAAAATTGCCCCCCAAATCACCATAACAATAAAATCGGTATCAATTCCGTTAATCGACATTAGCGTGCTCCTTTGGCTGATGAGTTGGTTACGGCATGAGTCACTTGTTCCATACCTTCAAAAAAGCCTTCTAGTTTTGCCATTTCAGCAGGCACCACAGAAACTTGAGACTCAGATAAAATCTTACCAACTTGACCAATAAACTGCTCTTTAAGCAACATATTCATCGCGTCATTACCACCATTAATCGTCAATGCTTTACAAATCATTTCCATGCCTTCAGCTTTGGCATTAGCAACAATGGAAATCTCTTGCCCAGTACCAACCGCCTCATTAATACGCTTTTGTTTTTGTCCTTCAGATAAATTAATCGCTTCTTGACGCTCACCTTGTGACATATTAATCATCGCGGCTTTTTCCGCATTGGCTAAGGTAATTTCTGCACGTTTACGACGCTCGGCTTCCATTTGTTTTTCTAAGGTGTGAATAACATTGCGCGATGGCGTAATATTTTTAATTTCGTAACGTAACACCTTAATACCCCAAGGATCAGAGGCTTTATCAATTTCACGTACGATAGACTCATTCAAACTGTCACGCTCAGAAAATGTTTGCGATAAGGTTAACTTACCAATTTCAGAACGCATTGTTGTTTGAGCAAGGTTAACAGCAGCACGGCGATAATTTTCAATCCCATAACTGGCTAACTTACCATCCATCACTTTTAAATAAACTAAACCATCAACTTCGAGTTGGGTATTATCTTTTGAAATACAACTTTGCGGCGGTACATCGAGCACCTCTTCACGAGTGTCATGCCGATAAGCAACACGGTCAACAAAAGGAACAAGAAAATGAAAACCCGGCTGGAGCACTGTACGGAATTTACCTAAACGTTCAATAACATGCACTTCACGCATTGGTACAATCAACATAAGTTTGAACAAAATAAACATTACAAATAAAAAAACGATTGTTAACACAAACATATCTACTCCCTTTTACCTTGACATTCCTGATAATGCTTAGCAGCGATAACCACTAAGCCATTGAATTTGCTAAGCAAATATTAATAAACACGGGTTATATTCAATCAATGATAGGTTCAACAACAAACGCAATATTATCCCGACAAATAATCCTGACCTTGGTGCCCTCTTCTATCACAGTACCATCGCCTAACGCTGTCCAGTCGGAACCCAGACAGCTAATTCTCCCGGTCTGTTGTCCTGGCCCAATGGCTTGTTTTACGATGGCGACTTGATTATAAAGATCAACTTCTTCATCGGTATTATCTACATGGGAATCACCACCAACTAGGCGCTGGGTCACATGGCGAAAGCTCAGTAATAGCACCATTGACACCATAAACCATAATGTCAGACTTTGTACTAGCCCATCAATAATGCCAACGGCCAGTGCTGAAGCAACAAGAACACATGCTGCGCCAAGTAAAATAACAATACCACCTGGAATAATAATTTCCGATATCATCAGTAACAGTCCAATGACTAGCCAGATGGTAATAGGATTTGAAAGCTCCATATTCTCCCCCATAAATGAGAATGACCTTAAATTCACTATAACAGCTTTATCGATTAATGCGACATATTATGTCACTTATCATCATACACAATACGTAAACGAATAAATACTCGATAATACTAAAATATCAATTAGTTAGTATTCTGAGTCTTACCACATTGCCATTGTTAATAGCGATAAAATCAGATATTTCTGTGAACAAAACGCTGAAATCTGCTGTGCCACCATTGTTTTTATTGTACTACGTCTCATTTTTGAATATATTGCGCCCCATTGTGCACGATCGGGAATAATAAGTGCGAAAGTATCATCCCAGTGAGCGTAAAATTTACAATACACTTGTCATTATGACGTCATAGCCAACTTCACCAACCGGAAGAAAAATGAAAAAAATCTGCCTTTTAGCCACACTTGTCCTTTCACCAAACGTTTTTGCTGACGATTTAGTTCAATGGTGGGATGTTAGCGCGACTGTCCTGCATGGCGAAAACTATGACTTAGCGCCCTCAGAAAGACAAACAACCATCACCCTTGAAACAGCAGGTGGCTGGAAATACGGCGATTGGTTTATGTTTCAAGATTTTATCAACTTTAATGGTAACAATAATGGTGTTGATAGCACGACTTATGGCGAAATATCACCTCGGTTTAGTGCGAGTAAAATATTGGGGCAACCCGTTAGCTTTGGGGCAATAAAAGACGTCTCTTTAGCCTTCACCTACGAAGAGGGCGAAGGCCCAGTTAAAAGCATGCTTTATGGTATCGGCCTCGACTTTGACGTGCCATTATTTAGTTATTTACAACTGAACACTTACCGTCGTGATGCAATAAGCAGCGGTAACATCAGCGATGGTTGGCAGTTTACCCCAGTGTTTAGAATTGACATGCCTGTGGGCAATGCCAATATTGTTATCGATGGCTTTATCGATTGGGTATTCTCTGCTGATAACAACGGCTATGATGAAAACTTACACTTTAACCCACAAATTAAATACGATTTGGGCAAGAGCTTGTTTGGCGATCACAAACAAAACAAATTGTTAGTGGGTTTTGAATATGACTATTGGCAAAGTAAATACGGTGTGGCGGGTATCGACCAAAACACTTACTCAATCATTGCACAATATCACTTTTAATCGACACGGCTATTCATTCAAATTAGCTAACAAAAAAGGTGCCTAAGCACCTTTTTTAATGATTATATTTCAATACAACCACTTATAATAACGCGATTGTTAACATGTTAATTTACGCTAGCAATTTTTTCGCTGCTGCAACAACAATAGACACTGCATTTACTTCAGTTTTCTTCATTGTCGCTTCATCAGGAATTTCTTGCTCTGTACGGTTAACAATAACGCCAGCCACACACGCAGCACGCCAACCTTGAGTCGCACACATTGTAAATAACGTAGCCGATTCCATTTCATAGTTCAGAACGCCCATTGACTGCCACTCTTTCATAGAGCCAACATAACGCTGAGTAATGCGACCAGAAACAGTATCGTAACGCTCTTGACCTGGATAGAAGGTATCTGAAGACGCGGTAATACCGATATGAGGCTCTAGCCCCGCATCACGACAAGCTGCAACCATAGCGGTAGTACAATCAAAATCTGCTGCGGCTGGGAACTCAAGCGGAGCAAAATGTAAGCTGGCACCGTCTAAACGTACAGATGCATTAGTCACAATAACATCACCAACATTGACATGTGGCTGAATTGAACCTGTCGTTCCTACGCGTAAGAACGTTCTTACACCAAGTTGAGCTAACTCTTCAACCGCAATAGAAGTTGATGGTCCACCAATACCCGTTGAACAAACAACAACGGGTTTACTGTCAATATAAGCTAAATAGATAGTGTATTCACGATGGCTAGCTAAGAACGTAGCATTATCCATTAACTCTGCAATACGCTTAACACGCTCTGGATCACCAGGAACGATTGCCAAGGTAGCGCCGTCTAACATTTTTTTAGTCAATCCTAAGTGAAATACATCGGACATTATGAAAACCCCTTTCAGTTTTGAATATTAAATTCTTATAACCCAGACTTTAACCTAGTCTTTAGGGGGATAAGGTTAACTTGATCACATATAAATTCATAATAGTTAATATTCTTTCGTTAAATTATTACTAATACATGTCCAAATCCCGCCAAATACATGTGTTTTAGCATAGTTTAAGGTCAATAAAAACAACAAACTATTTATCTAAATCAAAAATGGTTAACGTGATTTACATCAAATTAACTATCCAAGAATGTCCCTTCGTAAATGACTAGAAAGCAAAAAGGACGCTAAGCGTCCTTTTGTAACTCGATGAGCACTTAACCTCAATTCAGGTTAAGAGGTGATATGAGTAAGCTAAAATAACAACTGTGGCCGATTCCATATCAAAAAATGTGATTTAGTTTACTAACAAGGCACATTCTCTGATCACTCGCAGCGCCCATTGCAAGCCAATACCATTAGCGAAGCAATAACCGTTTACCGAGCCGAGCAATATTACAGGTAGTAATCTTTCAATGGTGGAAAACCATTAAAACATACCGCTGAATATGTTGTAGTATAAGCACCTGCCGTTAACCAATACATGCGATCGCCAATGGCCAAATCTACCGGTAAACCATAACTGTAATGCTCATACATAATGTCAGCACTGTCACATGTTGGGCCAGCAATAACGCATTTATCTAACTCACCTGTACGTTTAGTATAGATAGGAAACTTAATTGCTTCGTCCATGGTTTCGATTAAACCAGAGAACTTACCCACATCGGTAAATACCCAACGCTCTAATGCTGTGTGTGACTTGCGTGAAATCAATACGACTTCTGATACAAGTACACCTGCATTTGAAAGCAATGAACGACCAGGCTCTAAAATAATTTCGGGTAATTCGTCACCAAAATCTTCTTCTAAGAAATGTTTAATCTGTTGTGCATAAACACCTAGCTCATTGGTTCTATCCATATAGTTGGCGGGAAAACCACCACCTAAATTAATCATTTTAAGAACAATACCGTGCTCTTCTTTTAAACGGTCATAAATACTTTTTACTTTACCAATAGCAGAATCCCAAGCACCAATATCACGCTGTTGTGAACCCACATGGAACGAAATACCATGGGGTTGTAAACCTAACTCTTTGGCTAATACTAATAAGTCGTAAGCCATTTCATTTTGGCAACCAAACTTACGCGACAAAGGCCAATCAGCAGTATGTGTCCCCTCAGTTAAAATACGCACATACACTTTTGCACCTGGTGCTTCTTCGGCAAGCATTCGTAAATCGGCTTCAGAGTCTGAGGCGAACATACGTACGCCTTGCTGGTAGAAAGAGCGAACATCTACACGCTTTTTAATCGTATTACCGTAACTGACACGGTCAGTCGACACACCAATGGATGTCACCATTTCAAGTTCGTAAATTGATGCAATATCAAAGTTTGAACCTTTGTCACGCAGCAAGGTTAACACTTCTTTAGCCGGATTTGCCTTTACCGCATAATATACATTTGCAAAAGGAAAATTCTTAACCATGTCATCGTATTGTTTTGCAATAATTTGGGTGTCAATAACAACAAATGGCGTTGGCTTATCTTTAGCAAATGCCTCAATGCGGTCAAACGTATCCTTGTCATAATAGTCTGCTACATCAATCGATTGAAATTGGCTCATTAGGCCGGTGCCTCCAGTTAGTAGGGTAATAAAAATGCGTTTATACGTTTAAAAAAAGCATGCGCAGTAAACGATATTTTTCACTAATACGCAACGAATTTTTATGCAAAAAGTATACTTTTTTATTCCTAAAAAAATATCAAGAATGTTGAACTCTCAATCCAATATATCCGTCACCATTTTAATGTGTTTTTCTTTATCGAAAGTATAGACATTAGTAAGAAAAAAGCGCGCTAATTTAACAAGATTTAGTCTAAAGAGATATTAACTCAAGAGGCTGATTTCCCTCTCAGTGTGAAAAGTTGTTATCATCCAAGCCGATAACAATTCAAACGCGTTAATGAGGAACAAAGAATGAACGAGCCCAGTTTAGAGCAAGAACTCCAGCAACTGCAGAATGTCTATAACGTCATCACTGAGTTTGTTATCCAATATAGCTTTCAAATCGCTGGGGCGATTATTATATTTTTATTGGGGCTTTGGGTTGCCAATAAAACCGCCAATATTGTGGCTGTTCAACTTAAAAAACATAATATTGATATCACCTTAAGTAACTTTGCGACTAACTTAGTTAAAATCATCATTATTGTAATGGTCGCAATAATCTGTTTAGGTAAGCTGGGGATCAGTGTAACCCCTATGGTAGCAGCCATTGGCGCAGCTTCACTCGGTGCAGGTTTAGCATTACAAGGTATGCTTTCTAACTATGCTGCTGGCATCACCATTATTGTCACTCGACCTTTTGTGGTGGGTAATACGATTGAAATTAAAGATGTTAGCGGTGTTGTTGAAGTCATTAAACTCGGCCAAACCATTCTCACTAATGAAGAAGGTGAGCAAATTAGCATACCCAATAAGCATATTGTTGGGGAAATTCTACATAACTCATTCGCTTATAAACTGGTTGAGAGCAAATTTAATATTGATTATCAAACAGATGCCGACCATGTAATCCAACTCGTTAATGAAGTACTGTCTAGCGCACCGGCCATTTATCAAGACAAAAAACCATTAGTAGGCATCAATGGATTTAACCCCATTGGTATAGAGATAGGCGTACGTTACTGGGTACCAACAACACGCTATTTTGAGGAGAAATATCAAACCAATTTAGCTATTATTAAAGCACTTAACACAGCCAAAATCGTTATCCCTTGCCCAGTAAAAGAAATTCATTTACAGCACTAATATTTGTAACGCTAATAATCCAATCCTAACGATTCTGTCCACCATAGCTCAGCCGCGTATGGTGAACAGAACATAAAACAACAATAAAACAAGTTGCACAAACAAATTGGTATAACGAGCTAAAGGCGTGACGATGTCATACGGCTAATCCACAAAAAATATCATCACGCCGCCACAATCTAGCCATAAACAAACGCAGCTATTATTTCAAACTGATTGCATAATCAATAATGCTGCTTCGATATAATGCCAATAACTCGGCATCTTTCACCGCGACAGCAACCTTTTGTAATGCTTTATCCGACCAATCATCATGGGGGTAAATGCGGCTATCACATTTTTGAATGGTCATTCCTTGCGCAGGACCATCAGTAACGACTCGAATAGGCCCTTCCCTAAGAGTGAACAAAGCAGGATTAATCACATAAGCAATAGCAGAGGGATCATGTACATGGCAGGCCTCTAAGCCCACTTTTTCGCTGTAAAATCTCAAATAAAAACGACTAATATCCCAAATAAATTTCCCAACCTCACCAGCGTCATCACGCAGTTGATCAAGATACTCGCGGGTGAAGAAGCTTTGTTCAGTCACATCTAAACCAATCACAACGACATGCCATGAGGCTGTTAACACGATGTCAGCTGCATGGGGATCATCATGGATATTCGCTTCAGCAAATGGGGTCACATTACCATGATGATTATTTTCGCCAAATGCGCCACCCATGATAACGACCTTTTTAACAAGATTAACAATGGTGGGATCTGCCTGAAGCGCTAGCGCAAGGTTCGTTAGCGGACCAATGGCAACTAAGGTTATTTCATCAGGCTCAGCCTTTACGGCATCGATTATGTATTGATATGCAGGCCTACGATCAGCTTGGCCTTCGACCTTTGCTGGCACATTTACATCACCAAATCCACCTTCACCGTGCACTGCGACTGTTGGCCCCACAGGAGGACGAACTAACGGTTGGCTCGCTCCTGTGACAATATCGGCCTGCAATTTATATTTCTGTTTAAGATACAGGGCGTTATGAGTTGCATTTTCGATTGTCACATTGCCATAGACAGTCGTGATAGCCTTTAGCTCAATATCTGGATGCGCTTGGGCAAACAGAATCGCAAATACATCATCAATACCGGGATCTGTGTCTAAAATAATTTTGGTTGTCATGGGATTACTATCCTGCTCAATTGAAGGTGAGTCAATTCATTGCAATATTTATAGAATATTCCACGACTATACAAAAAAAATGATGATGTAAGTGTGATAAGTCGTCAAACTTCTCTCTGTAAGTGAGCATATTAATACACTTAAATGGGTGCGTGCTATGACGCATGCACCCATTATCGTTGGCCAAAATTAAGAAAGTGACGTATTTGTAGAGCAAATATCATACTCACCTATAACTCAGTCGAATGGTCACTTCGGGCAGTAAATCAAATTAAATCAAACAGAGGCTGAAAATAATCAACAGCAAAGCAAAATAATTCATTCACCCAATCATTTTTATATACCCCATTAATTACAACAGCCAACAAAAGTAAAGCTTACTTGACAATCTAATTGATACATCATAACCTAAAGTCAAGTTTGTTTTACATTATGACGGATAATCACGACTTTTGGAGTATTAAACATGTCACCTCAGGCGCACAATAAAGATTGGAGAACAACCAATACACATAATACTGCTCGCTTAGCTAAGTGGACCTTAGCATGGGTGATCACGATGGCCATCGCTAACTTTGGGCCACAATTGATTTGGCAACAAGATGTCATCACGATCACGGCAATTGCCAGCAACTTCATAATTGGTATCGGAATGATTCTGGCCAATAGGCGTCAACTACTTGGACTCGATGAACTGCAGCAAAAAATTCAATTAAATGCGATGGGGCTCAGTCTGGGAGTGGGATTAATTGTTGGCTTGAGCTATTCAAATTTAGACACAACAAACTTGATAACGGGTCATGCTGAAATCTCGCATGTAGTGATTATCATGGGACTAACCTATTTAGTCGGGATAATATTAGGACATAGGAAGTACCAATGAAGAATCGATTAAAAGTACTCAGAGCGGAGCATGGGCTCACCCAAGCACAATTAGCTGACTTACTTGCTGTGTCTAGACAGACTGTCAATGCAATTGAAACCGGTAAGTTTGATCCCAGTTTAACATTGGCCTTTAAAGCCGCACGATTATTTAAATTACCAATCGAATGTATCTTTGAAGACGAGCCATAAAAAACATAACGGTTACTGAGCGAGTCGATTAATTCAACTGATGTTTATTGAATTATAAGCCTCGTTGCCACTCTTGTCGCAACGGGATTATACCGTTTAATCCCTGTTCAACTTGGGCTATCAAAGCGAACTTATCTTTACCCAGCACCCCCTTTAGCACGAGGTAATTTGAGGCGTGATCAGAACGAAAAATAGTTTTATTCAAGTCAAGGTGGCTCAATAACGTGTGCATTTCTGCCAGTAAACCCGTTTGGTCTGGCAATAAAAACTCACCATCAAATGCACTATCCATTCGCGCAGTACCCAGGGGTAAGGTTACCACCAGTGTAGATAAATAATCGGGTTGAGCAGCATTCATTAATTCCGCAGATGCGATCGCATGTTGACGCGATAATGCTACCCCACCCAAGCCAATGAGAATCATCACAGAGGACTTTATACCAGCTTGGCTAATTTTGTTTAGCGCAGCTAAAGATGAGGCATACGTTTCGCCTTTTTTAATCCGATCTAATACTTCATCATCCCCACTTTCACAGCCAATATACAAAATGGATAAACCCATCTGTCGCAATTGCGTCAATTGCTCGACCGTTTTATTGGTTAGATTGCGCGGTAAACAATAGCTACTAATCCGAGTCACATGGGGCAGATACGTATTAATTAATTCGCAAATAGCTTTTAAACGATTAAAGGGTAACGTCATAGCATCGCCATCAGCCAAAAAAACACGACTAAATGGATAAGAATTGAAGCAGCCTAGGTCTGGTTAATTTCTTACGAAGCACTTCCCTCCCCGCATAGTTATGCGCAATAAGATGAAATGTGCTTTACCTAAATCAATTCCTATAACACGAGAGTTAGACATGATGATCACCTCTTCTTGTATGACCATATTAAAGTTTGATAAAAAATTAAGGTTGTCATGAGTGGTAACAACGCAATAGTTTGATAATTTATCTGAGGACGAATGTCATTTCTTGATAATAAAGTTTGATCATTTTCAAGCTCACTTTTGGACTGAAACTTTTTAGAAAAAAGGCTCTAAAGGTAGGTCTTGGGATTAATAGATGTATGGAATTCAAGTAACGTTTACACTGACCCCACTAAATTACGTCGTAGAATGAAGATTGTCCGTCACGGCGCTATGCTCAAAGGTCATGTGGTTAACACTAATAGCCAATACAACTTACCTGCCACGGAGTTAAATCTAAAAAATATTTCAGCAAGAAAAAAACTACGCGAGCAATATCAAGATCCTATCGTGCAGCGCAACATTGATTTAGACATGGCACTACTGGATTGTTATGCAAAGGAACTCGCACAGGTTGAATGGTTCATCGAAAAACAAGCCAAAAACCATAACCCCGTCTATTTAGAACTACTGAAAACAGTACCAGGTATTGGTAAGATTTTGTCACTGACAATCCTCTATGAAATCGGTGATATCAGTCGATTTGAGTCAGTACAAAAGTTTGCTTCATACTCTCGATTGGTCAAATGCAAAGCAGAATCAGCGGGTAAAACCTATGGCACCAATGGCAATAAAATCGGTAATGCTCATTTGAAATGGACATTCTCAGAAGCAGCGGTGCTGTACCTACGTGGTAATGACAAAGCACGTAACTACCTTAATCGATTACAAAAACGAATGAGTAAAGCAAAAGCGTTGTCTGCACTGGCACATAAGCTTGGCCGCTGCGTCTATTTCATGCTGAAGAACAAAACGGTGTTTGATGAACAACGATTCTTAAAAGGATAAGTCGCGCAATAAGGTGAGCTGAACGTCTAGCTAGATACTCTTAAAAAGAGAAGCGAGCATGAACGTGAATGATGTGGCTAATGAAGCAATGACTTCTCACCATCATCACTATGCAAAATGCTATTTAAGCTACATTGCCTGCTGTTGATTTTACAAAGAATGACACCTTATTGGAGCGCATTAATAAATGCAATCAACAAAGTCGTTTACACCCTAAATGAGCCTGAAACTAACTGTGCAAAAAGCACCTCTGACTTGAATAGTGCCATCTTAGGGTTAACCGATAAATGTCTCGGCTTTGGCCTCCTGCGTCGCTCTACCTCCTAAATCCATTTAGTCGTAGTGCCCCTGATATTTCAACGGATTGAAAAGAGTCAGGCAGCGATAAGATCGCACTAAGAGAGCCTCTATATGTGTTTGCTGTAAACGATGATTTGACAGCTAAATGACAGACGAAGTAGATGAATTTGTTGATTGATTTTAATTTGACTGCAAAAGCAGTCAAATAAGTTAGGCTCGCCTATTGACTGGTGGAAGACTCATATGTGTTAGCTAACTTTAATTCTGAATCTTGACTTTATTAATCTGATTGCCACTACTATCAGTCATCACTATAATATTATCACCTTGCGATAAAAAGACTGACTTGTGGTCGTTGTTAGATGAAATTAGCACTCTATCCAAGGGAACTTCATCTTTATAGTTAAATTTAAAAACGTCAACCATACAAGGGTACGAATTTTTACAATCATTTGCACTTACGTTGTAATTAACTCGGCCTAATGAAGCCCACTTTGGGCGTCCATTAAAATAACTTGTCCTTGGCCAAAAAATTGAAATATCCCATTTATTCGAATCAGAACTCCAAACTTCGTTACCTTTTACAAATATAAATGGTTCTTGCAATTCGACGTTTTTAACAGCTCTAGAATACGTAGGATGTTCATACTTAGTATTACTTCGTTCTATACGTGTAGTTTGATCGATGGTCAGAGTTTCTAAACCTGTGTACTTTTTAAGTTTACTTGCTAGCCATTTTTCCTCATTTATATGAGAGTAACCAACATGGATAATGATTTTTGCGTCGGGGTCTTTATCAAAGACTTTCTCTTTGAGGGTTAATGCAGAATTAGTTTCCCGCTCATCAATTGTATTAAGTTTACTTGGCTTATGTTGGTCATATGAAACAATTTCAAATCCAACTGCTTTTGCTGAAAGCACTAAATTTGCGTATAGGGCTTCACGTGTATAATAGCCAACTTGCTTAGTTATAAAGCCTCTATCAATTTGCATAGTAGCGGAGCTACTTAATGCTTCAGCGGCAAAGTAGCGATAGCCTTGTTTCCATAACCCCTTTAGTAGGCGGTAAGTTAAAACTCTGTGTTGTGCAATATCATGGGCTTCATTGACCATAACGATTTGATGTGTTTTAGCCCGTTCCAAAATTTCGACTACAGCACTTTTTGCATTATAGTTAGCTAAATCTTCAACACTAGAGCTTTCTATTTCAGCAGTTTTATCTCTAGTAATTAAGGCATTACTATGTGAACCCGCAAAAGAATACTCAACACTAAGCCCTTGCATAATAATATCTAAAGCGATGGGATTGTTAGAAAAATCTTTGGCAAAGCCTTCAGTGAATGAGATTTTCTCAACTAAAGTTTTATCTTTCGTTTGTTCTTGTATTTGGTTGCCGATTTTTACTGCCTGTAAAAGAAATTGTTCGTGATCATGTTCTTCAGAGAAAGCGGGACTAGAAGCAAGTAGGCAAAATAGTATTATTTTTTTCAAGTTAAATCCTTTTATTCGAAATTTAATGCTCAACGGTATGGCAAGTTAGCTAACGCTTAAAACAAAGGTTATTTATAGCATTAAGCGTAGCGAATATAAATAATCCTTTGATTTTACTTGCTATCTGGCTGCCAGAGCGTTAGCTCGCTTTGGCGGCGAATCAAAGAAAATACGGAAATAAACGGCACTGGCGGGATATTCGTAGCCTTAAGCTAATCGCTAGGTCTGATTGTGAAGAACCACGCACTCTTCCAACAGCCTAGCGATTAGCTTAAGGGCATAGAAATGAGTATAGTCCCGTCAAGTTCATTTATTAGATTTCATGGTGATAAAAACAACCTTACTTATGCTGTTTAAATATAAGAGCTATCCACTTAGCGCCACCAGTGTCAATATGTAGTAATGAAAACTTCATCGTATTTATTAAAAGCTGGCGTTGATTACCCTACAAGTTGGGACGAGTTTGTAGATTGGTTTCATGATGAACAATCTTGCATCAGCTACCTTTACGCACTTCGTTGGCCAAACGGATTCATTTGTCCAAGCTGTTCAAGCCATCAATCACCTTATCAGTTAAGTAATGGCAAGTTAAAATGTCATGCTTGTCGTTCTCAGTGTTCAGTAACATCAAGTACACTTTTTGACAAAACAAGAACCCCCATGAAAAGTTGGTTTGCTGCGGTCTGGTTTATTACAAATCAAAAAAATGGTGTCAGCGCTCTTGGAGTTCAAAGGCTATTAGGTCTTGGGAGTTATCAAACCGCTTGGTCATTAATGCACAAGTTAAGACATGCCATGGTTGATCCTGAAAGGGATAAGTTATCCGGTATCGTAGAGGTTGACGAAACACTAATAGGTGGCGTCGTTCCCAAATCATCTATTAAAAATCAACAGGGTAAGCGTAAGGCTGTAGTTTTGGTTGCTGTTGAGC
>NZ_JBSQBN010000235.1:0-1768 GCF_053850585.1 Shewanella sp. A22 | reverse complement strand
CTGGTCAGTTCAGAGTCTCTCAGGTTTTTCAATTCAAGGCACATTGATGTAGAAATGGTTGTTGCCTTTTAAATCGATGTAACACAGAAGTGGCATACCTGAGAGACGCCATTCTGGCGGGTTTCAAAGTCCTTTATGCTTCGTTAGATGCTTTCAAAATACGACGGCATGGTCTATTTTTTTCCATAAAAAATAACACATCCCCACCATCCATGGCGGTCAGATGCTTGAGGTAGAGTAACGCAGGAGCTTGTTACCGAGGATCACTATTCGCTTCAATCATCTGCCTTGCCTACAGCACTTTGAACTCCCGCTGAAAGATCACATATTTAATAGGATTGGTATTACAACTGCCAGCGCTCATTGAATGTGTTCTATTGCAAAATCGCTCAAGGTTATGTTGTAGCAGGCAGACCGAACAATATCAGGTTGTAGGCATAAAAAAGCTGAATCCATTGATTCAGCTATTTTTTTTCAAGGTGTTTACCGCGATTTATTTTGCAAACGCTTCTTGCAGAGCTGGCACAACTTGTTTTTTACGGCTTAAAACACCGTCTAACCACACTCGGCCATCAACGGTAGGTTTACCGTAAGCGCGCTCGGTTAGGTCTGCTGAATCAGACACCACTAGCATTTCTGAGCCTTCTTTCATGATGTCGGTAAGCAGTAATAATACGCTGTGGCGATTACCTTCAACTTTCAATTTAGCAATATCGGCTTCTAAGTCAGCTTTGATGTCGTTAAATACAGACAAATCGATAACTTCTAATTGGCCAATACCGACTAAGTTTCCGTTCATGTTGAAGTCTTTAAAGTCGCGCATGACGAGATCACGTGCTGGGGTGCCTTCAACCGCTGATTTGACTTTAAACATGTCCATGCCGACTTCTTTAAAGTCTTCAATACCAGCAATTTTAGCTAAGGCTTCAACACAACGAATGTCAGCAGTGGTGCAGGTAGGTGATTTGAAAATGACTGTGTCACTTAAAATAGCGCACATCATGATACCAGCGATGTTTGCAGGGATTTCTACTTGGTAAAAATCGTACATCATTTTGATAACAGTGTTACTGCAACCCACTGGACGGATCCAACATTCTAGCGGAGTAGACGTGGTTAAATCGCCTAATTTATGGTGGTCAACAATACCTACGATAGTCGCTTGAGCGATATCATCCGGTGCTTGAGTTATTTCAGAATGGTCAACAATATAGACTTCTTCACCTGCGTAACTGGTTTTGTATTCTGGCGCTTCAAAACCAAATTTTTCTAAAATAAATGCGGTTTCTGGTGATAATTCGCCTAAACGAGCCGCTATTGCAGGCTCACCGATTTGGTTTTTTAAATATGCTAATGCTATAGCACCACAAATTGAATCTGAATCAGGGATCTTGTGACCCACTACATACATTGCCATTGAAAGACTCTCCTATAAAGTTGCCCTGATTTTAACAAGGATTAATCGTCATCGCATTAAAAAATACCACTTCATCGGTTCTATATGCTGCAGGTTTGTCATCTTTAATGATATGAAGCACAGATTGATAGAAAAAGCCCCAAGCGGAGAGTCTCGGGGCTTTTTTTACATCACACAAGGTAGGTTGTTTCAGCTTGCGTTAGAGGTAAAACGTAATTAATACTAATCTCATTAAATATCTGGTCAGTTCAGAGTCTCTCAGGTTTTTCAATTCAAGGCACATTGATGTAGAAATGGTTGTTGCCTTTTAAATCGATGTAACACAGAAGTGGAATACCTGAGAGACTCCAT
>NZ_JBSQBN010000234.1:0-1788 GCF_053850585.1 Shewanella sp. A22 | reverse complement strand
CTAGGTCGTTGGCTTGGGAGGCGTATTTTACGCTTTCCCGGGTTGGCGTCAAGTGTTTTTTCAAACTTTCTTTTCGCTGTTGAACTCTGTGTTTTGAAGCACTTAATTCAACCTCACTCGGTGACCGCTTTCGCTGTCTGCCGTGTCAGTGGATGCGCATTATAGGCACCACAAGATTTTGTGCAACCCCTTTTTTAACTAAATTTCGATTTAATTTTTATACTCTAGTTAATACCAAATTAAAAACATGTTACTCACAGATTTATCCACAAAATGGATATTATAATCTACTATTCTTTACTACTATAGTGTCTGAATTTTATAGCGATGGCTCAATTAATATCACTAAAAGTACTCATTGCATGCTTAAATCTTAAGTGCCAATGCTATTCGGCCAAAACAATTATCAACTGTATGTGTAAAATATTAATTGGTTAATCAGTTGCGCCACCTGTTTTTATCTAATTAGTAATAACAAAGTCCATAAGTAAACGAATATCCTATAGGGTCTAATTACGACTTAGAATAGTACGGACTGTTTGTTTGCCTAATAACTCCTATCTAACGGCTTTCATTTACCTACTAGTAAGAAATACATATTTAATAGGATTGGTATCACATTAAATATGTGATCTAATTGGTTGTCATTTCCTTATTTCAGTATCGATGAATAATCTCAATCTTGCAGCATTAGTTAAATCTGAGAAAAGCGCACGTAAACGTATGCGTTATCTCGCCTTACTTCATTTTACCGAAGGTCATTCTCGTACTACTATAGCCAACATGTTTAAGGTCAGTAGAACCAGTGTTAATGCTTGGGTTACTCATTATTTAACTCATGGTATTAGTGGCCTAGATGATAAACATAATCCAGGTAGACCCGGTCAATTATCGGTGAAACAACTGGTAAATCTGAAAGAATTTGTACAACGTCAAAGCTTGTCTGAGAGTGGCGGAAGATTGATGGCAAGAGATATCAGTCTTTTTATTCAGTCTGAATTTGGCGTGACCTTTAAACAGGCCAATATCTACAGATTACTGCATCAACTAGGATTGTCATGGATAACGACCCGTTCTCGTCACCCAAAACAATCTCAAGATATTCAGGACGCGTTTAAAAAACTTCCAGCTGTCAACGATCCTTAACACCCCGGGTCATGTGGCGTTAGATCGCATTGATGTTTGGTTTCAAGATGAAGCCAGATTTGGGCGACGAAAGGAACCCGACCACAAGCGGTAAGGCAACAACAGTTCGAATCAGCGTATTTATATGGCGCGGTTTGTCCGGCAACGGGCGCGACAGAGGCTATTATTGCCCCGCATGCCAGCAATGAATATATGTGGGAATATTTAAAATTAATTTCAGAGGCTACCGAATCGGGTCGCCATGCTTTGGTCATCATGGATGGCGCAGGTTGGCATCAACAAGATCTGACTGAGGACTTTGATAACCTTAGTATCCTTAAGCTTCCGCCCTATTCGCCAGAACTCAACCCTATAGAACAAGTGTGGCAATGGCTTCGTCAGAATGAACTCGCCAATCGTTGCTTTAGTGGATATGACGATATCGTTGAGCAGTGCTCCATTGCATGGAATCGATTTATTGCAGAGCCGGAAAGGGTGATTCAACTATGTTCTAGACGGTGGATAAAACTGACCAATTAAAACAAATATCAGAAGCAACGCCGAAAGATCGCTACGCGTTAGTGATAATAGATGGAGCAGGTTGGCATACAGAAGCTGCGGCCGCTGAGCTAGACAATCTTTGGATACTAAAATTACCGCCTT